>CAZLGP010000001.1:0-22540 GCA_964558905.1 uncultured Thermoanaerobaculia bacterium
AGGGAGTCTCAAAGTCGCAAAGTCTCAAAGTCTCAAAGACGATGAGGACGAACCTCTTTGAGACTTTGCGTCTTTGCGACTTTGCGACTCCGGACCAGAGCGCAGGCGTGTAGTTCTCGCCGGTCTCGCGGCTTCGATGATGTCGCGCTACACTCCGCGCCCCCATGACCCCCGTTGTCCGAATCGCAGCCGAATTGCAGATCCGCCCGCAGCAGGTCGAGCGCGTGCTCGAGCTCAGCGATGGGGGCGCGACCGTTCCGTTCATCGCCCGCTATCGCAAGGAAGCCACCGGCAACCTCGACGAGGTGCAGATTCAGGCCGTCCTCGATCGCGCGGCGGAGCTGAAGGAGCTCGACGAGCGCCGCGCGACGATCCTCGCATCCATCGACGAACAGCAGAAGCTGACGCCCGAGCTCGCGCGCGCCATCGCCGGCGCGAAGACGCGCACCGAGCTGGAAGATCTCTACCTCCCCTACCGTCCGAAGCGCCGCACGCGTGCGACGATCGCGAAGGAGAAGGGCCTCGAGCCGCTTGCCGACTGGATCTGGGGGGTACCGGCTTCCGGCCCGCAGCCATTTGACGAAGAAGCCCTCGCGGGGGCGAGGGACATTCTTGCCGAGCGTGTCGCCGAGGACGCGGAACTGCGGAGACTCGCGCGCGCCCTCGCCAGCAGAAAAGGCGTCATCACCTCGACCGTGCACACCGACAAGAAGGAGACGAAGACGAAGTTCGAGATGTACTACGACCATCGCGAGCCGCTGGTGAGCGCGCCGTCGCATCGGATACTGGCGATCTTCCGTGGCGAGTCCGAGGAGATCCTCAAGGTGCGGCTGCGCTTTCCCGATGACGAGATCGTCGCGGGTCTCAAGTCTCGTTGCGGACGTACGCCGCCGCCGATGCCGGAGGAGCGCCTGAAATCGGCGGAAGATGGATGGAAGCGCCTCCTCTCGCCGTCTCTCGAAGGTGAGCTGCGGGCGGACCTCCAGTCCCGCGCGGACGCGCAGGCGATCGAGGTCTTCGCGCAGAACCTCCGCAATCTCCTCCTTGCACCGCCCGCCGGAACGCGCCGCGTGCTGGCCCTCGATCCCGGGCTGCGCACGGGGATCAAGGTCGCGATGCTCGACGAGACCGGGAAGCTCCTCGAGGTTGCGACGCTCTACACCGAAAGGTCCGCCGGTGAGCGTGCGAGCGCGGACAAGCAACTGCGCGCGATGGTCGAGAAGCATCGTCCCGAGCTGATCGCGGTCGGCAACGGCACCGGCTCGCGCGAGGCAGAGGCCTTCGTGCGGGCCAGCATCAGCGTTCCCGTCGTCTCCGTCTCGGAACAGGGAGCCTCGATCTACTCGGCATCCGAGGTCGCGCGCGCAGAGTTCCCGGACCTCGATGTCTCGCTGCGCGGTGCTGTCTCGATCGGCCGGCGTCTCCAGGATCCCCTCGGCGAGTTGGTGAAGATCGACCCGAAGTCGATCGGCGTCGGGCAGTACCAGCACGACGTCAGTCAGCCGCTGCTCCGCAAGAAACTGGGGGAAGTGGTGGACTGGTGCGTCAACCTCGTCGGCGTGGACGCGAACACGGCCTCGCCCCAGCTCCTCGAGCACGTCTCCGGCATCGGTCCCGTGCTCGCGAAGCGCATCGTCGAGCACCGCAACGCGACGGGCGCATTCGGCTCCCGGCAGCATCTCCTCGACGTCCGCGGCCTCGGCCCGCGCGCGTTCGAGCAGTGCGCGGGGTTTCTCCGTATCCGCAACGCGCATCCGCTCGACGACAGCGCCGTGCATCCCGAGCGCTACGCGCTCGTCGAGCGCATGGCCGCGGACCTCGCCATCGCCGTGCGCGAGCTCGTTGGCAACGCACAGCTCGTCGATCGCGTCGACTGGAAGCGCTACGTCGGCGGCGACGTCGGTGAGCCCACTCTGCGCGACATCCTCGCCGAGCTGAGGAAACCGGGGCGCGACCCGCGCGGCTCCTTCGAGCCGCCGAAGTTCCGCGACGACGTGCAGAAGCTCGAGGATCTCCGCGAGGGCATGCAGCTCGACGGCGTCGTCACGAACGTCACCGCGTTCGGCGCCTTCGTCGACATCGGCGTGCACCAGGACGGCCTCGTGCACGTGTCGCAGCTCGCGGACAAGTTCGTGCGCGATCCGCACACGGTGGTGAAGGTGGGGGATCGGGTCCGCGTGAAGGTGTTGAGCGCGGATCCCGATCGCCGAAGGATCGCGTTGACGATGAAGTAGCGGAGCGCCTGCGGTCTCGGCGGCTCGGCGGCGTGCGCGTACCGCGATAGAACGCAGGAGCGGGACGCCTGCGGGCCAGCCGTTGCTTCCATGAGGGTGTCATCCTGAGCCGGCACGGCCGGCGGCGCTGGTTGGCCAAGCCTTGGGCACGCTTTGCGTCTTGTTTTGCCGGACTCGTTGAGGGGGAATGACACTTCGATGTCATTGGAAGACGCGAGACGGCGAAGGACCTTCTCCGTTGCGTGCTGGAAGGTCCTTCGCCCTATCGTCAGTCCGCACGTAAACTTTCGCAGTGCGATCGTCTGCCGGACCGGGGAGACGGTGATCGTCCTCACGAACCGCAAGGAGGGGGATGCGGTCGCGTTGGGCGTTCAATTCCATCAGCGCGACGGCCAGTCTGTGCTCAGAGAGTGCTCTGCCTGGTCCGATAGCGGCGGCTCCACATGAGCGTCGTCCCATCGGTGAGCACCACGCGACAGTCGCCGTGGAACCACGGTTGGAGCTCGCGCACGGCGTCGAGGCGGACGATCTCGGAGCGGTTGATGCGGAGGAACTTCTGCGGATCGAGACGTTCGGCCAGATCGCCGATCGTCGTGCGGCGCACGTAGACGCCATCGGACGTGGTGATGGTGACGTAGTTCCGGTCGGCGCGAATGACATCGACGCGCTGCACGGGGAGGAGGATCTCCCTCTCATCGTCCTTCCGCACCAGGAGGCGCTCGATGAAGTGCTGCTTGCGCGACATCGACTCCAGCAACTCTTCGAGGCGCTTCCCTACATCCGTTCGGGAGGCGGCCATCCGCGTCCGGACTCGATCCAGGAGTCCGCGGAAACGTGCCGCCGCGAACGGTTTGAGCAGATAGTCGAACGCGTGCACCTCGAAGGCGCGCAGGGCGTGCTCATCGTAGGCGGTCAGAAACACCACCAGGGGCATTCTCTCCACGCCGATCCCTTCGATGACGCCGAAGCCGTCGAGCTTCGGCATCTGGATGTCGAGGAAGACGACGTCGGGGCGGAGCCTGCGGATGCATTCCACCGCCCCTTCGCCATCGCAGGCTTCGCCCACGATCTCGAAGTCGTCCTCACCCGCGAGGAGCTTGCGAACCTTGGCGCGGGCGGGGCTCTCGTCATCCACGATGAGCAGGCGAATCATGCCGAGGTCTCCGGCGTCGCTTGGGAATGAGTCTGCGCTGAAGACGAAGCCGGCGATGGCGCAACGTCATCGCGACCGCGCGTCCTGTCCGGTAACGCGATCGTCACCCGGAATCCGCCCGCCACTCTCGTCGCGTCGAAGCGGTGGCGGTCGCCGTGCAGAATCCGCAGCCGTTCCATCGTCGTCGTCAGGCCCAGCCCGATCGGGGCATCGTCGTCCGCGCCGGGGCCGTCGTCCTCGATCTCCAGAACGAGCATGTCGTCGCGCCTCCGGGCGCGCAGGGAGATGGCCCCTCGCCCGGTGCGCTCGGCATTCCCGTGCCGGACCGCGTTCTCGATCAGCGGCTGCAGAATCATCGATGGAACGGGAATGGCTTGCGCCGCGCCATCGACGTCGATGTGCACCTCGAGGCGTTCGCCGAATCGTGCCTTCATGATCGCCAGATAAGCATCGAGAGTGGCCAGCTCTTCGGAGAGTGGTACTTCATCGGCCTGCGTCGTTCGCAGGGAGACGCGCAGCAACTCGCTGAGGCGGTCGATCATCTCGTCGGCGGCGGCGGGATCCGTATACATGACCGAGGAGATCGTGTTCAGGGCGTTGAACAGAAAATGCGGCTGCAGCTGCAGCCGGAGGTTCTGTAGCTGTGTGCGGGCCAGGCTGGCCTCCAGCTCCGTCGCGCGTAGTCTGCGTTTGCGCGCCTCATCGATGCGCCACGCCGCGTGCACCACGGCGACCATGATGCAGAAGCCGACCAGCTGCACGGGCAGCTCCATCAGGTAGCGGAGGGGCATCCGTCCATAGTCGTAGCTCCCCAGGCCGGCCAGGGGAAACAGAACCTTGCGCGAGGCCCACATCATCGACGTGTGCGTCGCGGCGTAGAGCAGGAGCGCGAGCACGTAGAGCGGGATGCGCCTTGCGGCGAGCCGGCCATCGCCATCGAACAGCGGTGCCCGGCGCATGAACAGCAAGAGTCCGAAAAAGAGGATCCCCGCCGAGTACGCGCCGGTGAACTCGGTGATCAGCGGATCCGCGATGTCGACCTTCTCGCTCTCCGCGATCGGGGCGAGGTACTTGTAGAGGAACAAAAGCGTTCCGATCGAGGTCGTGATCAGGAACCAGACCGCGAGTGGCCGCCTGCGCATCGAAGTCGAGTATGGCATGGGTCGTCAGCTCCAGGACTTCAGCCGAGGCCAGACTTCGCGCAGGTCGGCCTTGAGGCCGCGACCGATGAGAATGGGACCGTTCTCGGAAGGCCGGGCCCAGGGGTGATGGATCTCGGCACCGATCTCGATGCTCTCGAACCACTCCCCGGAGTCTTCCGGCGTGCTGCCGAGGATGATCACGACTTCTCCCGTGTAGCCGCGCGGGCCCCAGAGAAAGTAGTTCTGATGTCCGCCCACCGCCTTCGGCAGCCCGTACTTCGGGCCGAAGAGATCGATCGCTCCTCCCTGCGCGAAATTGCTGGCGAAAATCGCGGCTTTGGCGCGCTCCTCCGGCGTCAACCCGTGATACACCCGTGACGTTTCCGCCACCATCTCTTCCCAGCCGAAGGACCAGGCGAAGTGATGCGGAAGTGCGGCGTACTGGTGACTGCGCTCGTTCGCCTGCACCGCATACGGCAGCGTCCTCATGTAGCGAACGAGGTTCGCGGGCGACAGGATCGGGATGGCCATGGGAGCGAGGTGTGCGCCGAAGGCGAGCAGGATCGCGATCGAAGCCGGCCGCAACCAGCCCTGCCGCGTCGCGGCGATGGCCCGTTCGACGGCGATTGCCCCGGCGGCGAAAACGATCGGATAGACCGGGGCCGTGTAGTAGTCCTTCGCCCGGGCCAGCATGAAGAAGCCGAAGGTGACGACGAACATCCAGCCCAGCGCGCGGAAATTCTTCGCGTCGCGAGCGAAGAAGAGCCACGCCAGGCCGGCCAGCCAGATCGGAAAGGTGACCGGATTCATCGTCAGGATCTGTTGAAGGACATACGCCGCCGGGGCCAGGGCCACGTCGCGCCCGCTCTCGCGGATGTTGCGCATCAGCTCGAGGAACGGCCAGTCGTGCTGAATGTTCCAGAGGAGATTGGGAAGGAAGATTGCGAACGCGATCGCGCCGGCGATCCAGATCCACTTCTCGCGAAACGCGCGGCGCTCCCGCGAGAGGAGCAGCGCCACCACGACGGCCAGGCCGAAGACGCCCATCGAGTATTTCGTCTGCAGGCCGATGCCGGAGAGGACGCCGAACCAGAGCCAGAGTCGCTGATTGCCTGTTTTGATGATCCGGATGACGAGGAGAGCACAGCCCATCCAGATCACCGGCTCGAGCGTGTTCATCGTGAACAGGTGATCCATGGCCAGGTACATCGGCGGGACGAGTGCCGCCAGTGCGGCCAGGGCTTGCGCGAAGCGGCCGCCGCCGAGCTCCCGGGCAATCATGCCCGTCATGAAGACCTTCACCGCACCCGCCACCGCGGGGACCAGGTGAAGAGCGAGCAGGGACGTGCCCAGCAGATGGCGCGACATCCACGCGATCAGGACGATGAAGGGCGGGTGATCGACATAGCCCCAGTCGAGATGCTCCGCGCAGGCGAGGTAATACAGCTCGTCCCCGAAGTACCCGTAGCGGTTTGCGGTGAGCATCTGTACCAGAAACTTGGCGAGGGCGATCGCTCCGACGATCGCGGCTCCGCTGGTCAGCCGCTCCCTCGTCGTTCTTTTTTCAACGTCCATGGTTCACTCCTTCGCGTCTTGGGTGGAAGTCTGGAGCGGTCCGGCGCGCGCGGCCACGAGCGAGGGACGAGCGGGACTGGGGCTGGACGAGCGGGATCTGGCCCTATCATGCGGACCCGGATGGACGGTGAATGGATCCTCTGACTCAGGGCCTTCTCGGCGCCGCCGCGGCGCACGTCGTCTGCGGCCGGCGGCTCGGTTCGCGCGCTCTCCTCATCGGCGCGGTCGGTGGCGTGCTGCCGGACGCGGATGTCTTCATCCGCAGTGCGGCCGATCCGTTGCTCGCGGTCGAGATGCATCGTCAGTTCACGCACGCGCTCGGGTTCATCCCCATCGGTGGATTCATCGCCGCGCTACCGTGGCTCGCACGCAAGGCGAACCGTGCAGCGTGGAAGACGATCGCGGGCGCGGCGACCGTCGGATACGCGACGCATGGTTTGCTCGACGCCTGCACCACCTACGGGACGCAGCTCTTCTGGCCGTTCTCCGACGCGCGCATCGCCTGGGACGCGATCTCGGTGATCGATCCGATCTTCACGTTGACCCTGCTCGTCGGAACCATCGCGGCGGCGATCCGGAGATCGTCGCGGCCGGCCGCAATCGCGCTCGGCCTCTGTCTCGTCTACCTCTTCGCCGGGGCCGTGCAGCGCGGCCGCGCGTCCCGGGTCCAGGAGCAGCTTGCGGCGGCGCGAGGACACCTGATCGTGCGCGGGAAAGTGTTCCCGACCATCGGCAACAACCTCGTCTGGCGCTCGCTCTACCGCTCCGGAGACACGTTGTATGTCGATCGGATCCGCGTTCCATGGCTCGGGGAGCCGCGGTTCTCGCCGGGGACCTCGGTGCGTGCCGTCGACGAGGACGGCCTCGATCCCGCGGAGAGGTCCGTCGGGCGCATCGTCGAAGACTTCCGCCGCTTTCGCTGGTTCTCCGACGGCTGGCTCGCGCGCGACGCGAGCGATCCTTCGGTGATCGGGGACGTCCGCTACTCGATGCGCACCGACGCGTTCGACGCAATCTGGGGCATCCGTTTTCATCCCGAGCGCGCCATTCCGACCGAATGGGTCAGTCGCTCCGGCGATCGAACGATGGATCCCGGAGACCTCTGGGACGAGATCAGCGGCCGGGCTTCTGCGTATCGGGAGATTCCGGCTCGATGAACGACTTCATCCAGACTGCGCCGAGGAGCTCGTCGGCGCGGGTCTCGTCCCGGAGAATCTCGACGAGCGCGGGACGCCGCGAGCGGAGGATGGTGCGGATGACGCCGAGGACCTCGGCGTCATCGGAAGCGTCTGCGAGCGGAGTGAGGAGCGCCCGCACATCGTCCAGGACCGCGGATGCGTCGGGATACGCGCCGGGCGGCGGAATCAGGGCGGCGATGAGCGCCGCTTTCGACGGCCATCGGCGATAGACGGTCGTCTTCGCGACGCCCGCTCGCTCGGCCACCGCGTCGATCGTCAGCGCGCCATAGCCACCCTCGGCCAGCATGTTCCGCGCCACGGCGAGGATCTCCTCGTCCGCACCCTCACGCCGCGGGCGACCGCGGCCGCGTTTCGCTGTTGACACGGCGGTGATTATAGACACGCGTGAAGTCGTCCTCGCCGCCGCCGTTGCCGTTGCCGTCGCCGTCGTCGCCCTCCATCGAGCAGGTCACTGGACCTTCTGGATCGTCACCCGCAACTGGTGCGCCTCCACGGTGATCGTCCGTTCGTCGCGTCGGATGCCCGCGTCATCGCAGAGTGGATGAATCTGCGCAGGAGTGCGTCGCGCGAGAAACGTAAACGTCGCGTCGTCGGCCAGGCTTTCGTAAAGAAGGCGGATGACGGTCGTCGCCTCGTCGTCGGTGAGCCGCTCGAGAAGTCCGCCTTCGATGAGAATGCCGTCTTCGCCAAGTACGAGAGATCGGACGACGGCGAGGATTTCGTTCGTGGTGAGATCCACCTCGCGGCATCGCGACAGGACCTTTTTGAGCTGGCGCACCGCCGCTTCGCGCTTTCGGCTTTCATCGAAAACCTCGTGATCATCCAAGCGGACCCCCTCGAGTTTGGGAGGGACCCATCGTAGCGATTCCCGATAGGATGCGCGCATGACCACCCACGTATCGAAGAGCGGCACCTTCCACCTCGGCGGCGATCTCGCCGTCCATCGCCTCGGCTTCGGCGCGATGCGCATCACGGGCGACGGGGTGTGGGGTCCGCCGAAGGATCGCGACGAGGCTCTGCGCGTGCTGCGTCGCGCGATCGAGCTCGGCGTGAATCTCATCGATACGGCGGAGTCGTACGGACCGAAGGTGAGTGAGGATCTGATCGCGGACGCCCTCCATCCGTATCCGACGGACCTCGTGATCGCCACGAAGGGGGGCTTCGACCGCACCGGCCCGGGCCAATGGGCCGTGAATTGCCGTCCGTCGCGGTTGCGCGAAGAGCTCGAGGGCTCGCTGCGCCGCCTGAGGCTCGAGCGGATCGACGTCTATCAGCTGCACCGCATCGACCCCGACGTTCCGGAGGACGACCAGTTCGGATTTCTGAGCGATGCGCAGCACGCGGGGAAGATTCGCCACATCGGTTTGTCCGAGGTGACCGTCGAGCAGATCGAGCGCGCGCGGCGGCACTTCGAGGTCGTCTCCGTCCAGAATCGCTACAACCTCGCCGACCGTGAATGGGAGTCCGTGCTCGAGTACTGCGAAAACGCGAACATCGGATTCATCCCGTGGTACCCGCTGCAGACCGGCAAGCTCGCGAAGGAGGACGGCGCACTAGCGAAGATCGCCGAGGCGCATGGCGGGACGCCCTCGCAGGTGGCGCTGGCGTGGCTGCTGCGCCGCTCTCCGGTGGTGTTGCCGATCCCGGGAACGTCGAAGGTGAAGCACCTCGAGGAGAACATGGCCGGGGCGGGGATCGAGTTGACTGAGGAGGAGCTCGCGGCTTTGTAGCCGGCACGGCCGGCAGCGCTGGTTGCCCCGCCGCGCGGCACGTTCACGGAGAATCCTCAGAGCATCACCGGCGACGCGGAAGGCAATCTGTATGTCGGCGCGGACTATCGCGTCTATCGGATCACGCCCGACGGAACGTCCACGGTGATCGCCGGCGACGGCAGCGCCATGTTCAACGGCGACGGGATTTCGGCGATCGACGCGGGCATCGATCCGGCCGGCCTCGCCGTCGGTGCGGACGGAGCGCTCTACATCGCGGACGAGACCAATCGACGCTTGCGCCATGTCTCTGGCGGATCGATCACGACCGTCGCCGGCAACGGCGACGACGGGTACAGCGGCGACGGGAACGTCCCGGCGACCGGATCGCCGCTCACGCCTTACGGCGTCGCGGTCGCGACGGACGGTACGTTATTTGTGACCGATCGCATCCACAACGTCGTTCGCTCCGTCGATCTCTGCGCGAATGAGATGTGGAGCGTCGCGGGCTCCGGCCAGGACAGCGCCTTTCTCCGGCGTGCGGGCGGGCCACAGACGAATGCAGGCGAGGACATCATCGGGCCGACGCGCATCGCGGTGACCGCGAACGGAAGGATGTACATCGTCGCGGAAGGCAATGCGATCTACCGGATCGCGCGAGGCGGCGCGCTCGAGTTGGTGAAGGACGCCGAGCTCATTTGCGGCGGCTACAGTTGCTTCCCGGAGCAGGTCATCGTCGTCGTAGGCATAGCCGACCGTGTCGCAGGAGGGACCCATCGCCGTGGGACAGGACACGGTCTCGCTCTCGAGCCGCCGATCGCTGTCATATGACCACGCGATCGTCCGCTGACTCGGCTCCGCTCCACGAGGCTGACTCGAGCAGCGTTCCCACGTAGCCGAACGTCAGCTCCCCTCCATCGGGAGCGGTCACGGACTCGAGTTGCCCGCGGGCAGCGTCCCACGTGAACGTGTACGTCCCCCGCGTGATGGTGACGCTCTCCGCGCGATCCTCGGCATCGTAAGTGACGCTCACCGACCGGCCGTCCCCGCGGCACGACCGCTTCTGGGGCTTCGTCGACCTCGTCCTCACGCCCTGGGACATGCACGCCGCTCGGCGCGCAGGTGTACGGCACGAAGACCCGCGGACTCCGCCATCTCCCCGCGGCACGCGCCTTTGCCGCGGAGCGCGGGAGGCGCTTGCGTCCGATCGCAATCAGGCGCTCGAACGCCGAGTCCTCCGGCGACAGGAGCAGGAGCAGACGCTGCACATCGTCGAGCTCCTCGGGATGCTGTTCCTCCACCCGCGGCCGGTAGAGAAATGTGATCGAGCCCTGCTCCACAACCTTCGCCGCTTCCGCCTCGCGCACACGTGCCATACAAGTGACCTGTTCAAATCACGCGCCGGATGGCGACGGAAACCGGCCGTCGAGCCGGCGAGTCGTGCATGGGTTGCGAGTTGCGAGTTGCGAGTTGCGAGAGCCGCGTCGCAAGCCGCAAGCGCCCTCGCAACTCACCACTCGCAACTCGCCACCCGGCGCCACGCTCGACGACTTGACGACTCGAAGACTCGACGACCCGAAGACCCGAGGCCGTCAGTCTCCGGCAACGAATGCGGTCATGCGCCATCCATCCGCGGTCCGCTTGAAGCCGGCTCGATAGTCGACCGGGCTCCGAACGAACTTCGACTCGACGAAGCCGGTCTTGCCGTCCGCGGTCGTGACTTTCGTCCACGCGCCGGGGTCTCCCGGTTCGGAGGCGCGGGTGACGAGGTCGCGCGAGAGGTTTGCGATCGCCGGCGCATTCGCATCGGCGGACTCGCGCAGCAGGACGTCGTCGGCGATCACGGCGAGCGTCTCGAACGCATCGTGCGATTCGGGCCAGGCGCTGTAAACATACGGCGCCCAGAACATGCCGTCGCGGAACGTGCCGCCGAGGGCGAGGAGCTGTTCGAGCTCGCCCCAGACCTCATCCTGGAGCGCCTGCTCGAGGTCGGCGCGACCGCCGCCGCCGCCGAACGAGGTGCGCACATTTGGATCGGAAAGGGCCAGGACGGTCTTCGCATCGCGCGCGCGGACGGCGGCGAGGAGTTGATCGCGATAGGCGGCGAACGACGCGTCGCGCGAGGCCTCATCGGCGAAGGCGAGCCTGGGGCCGGCGACGGTGGGCGGCCTCGGATTGTCGGTTCTTCGCGTCGTCGAGTCTTCGAGTGTGGCCGTGTCGGTCGGCTCGTTGACCCCACGAGTCGGCGACTCGGCGACCGGCTCAGGCGTACACGCGACGATCAGGAGCAAAGCGGGGAGGAACTTCTTCATGCATTTCGCCACCTTGCAGGAGGCGCACCGAACCTTCAGCGAGACCGCGTCGGCGGGACCGGTTGCCGCGTACGCGCGCCCGCGCCCGCGACGCACCGCCGTCTTCGGCCACATGCCGGAGGCCGAGCGCTCGATTGTGGCGGCTGCTTCATGGCGCATGCTCTGCATCAAAAGCACCCATGGCTCGCGGATGGGAAAGCAAATCTGTCGAAGCGCAGCAGATCGAGGAATTTGAGCCCGATACGAAGAGGCGAGGGTCAGCCGAGGAGATCGAGCGGACGCAGAAACGCGAGAGCCTCGAGCTCTCGCGCTCGCGCGTGAGGCGCGAGCTCGAGACAGCGCGAAGTCCCGTCCATCGCACCGCGCTCGAGAACGCGCTCCGGTTTCTGGACGACGAGCTGAAGAAGGTCTGAGCGGGGACGGCACGGCGGTACGCTCCCGTTATTTTGCGGCGGTCTTCACCGGTGGCGCCGGTGCGAGGATTGCGTCCGGGATCTGATTCCGCACCGGTTTGAGCGTGCGCAGGTAGGCGTAGATGGCGCTGAGGTCTTCATCCGTCGCCTGGCGGTAGTTGAACCACGGCATCGGCGGGAGGATCGGGCGGCCGACGCCCCAGTGTCTGCCGGTGCGGATGGTCTTCTTGAACATCGCCTCGTCCCAGATGCCGATGCCGGTAACGCGGTCGGGCGTCAGGTTCATGGCGAAGCTCACGCCCCACGGCCCGGCGAAAGCGGTATTGGTCGCGGCGCCGGCCCACATCCACGGGCCGTCGCCGAGCTGCGGCGGCGCGGTCATGACCAGGCTCTCGGGATGGCCGGACAGCGCCCGCGACATGTCCGGCTCGGGACCGTTCGGTCCCATCTTGAAAGGCGTGTGGCAGTCGTTGCAGCCGCCGATGGTGACGAGGTACTCGCCGCGTTTGATCTTCGCCCGCGCGGCCTGCTGGGCCTTCGCCTGCTGCTCGGCCTTTGCCTGCTGCTCGGCCTTCGCCGACTTCTTCGCGACGGTGGCCGTGAGCGTGCCGGCCAGGGTGAGGGTCGCGATCGTGATCAGGACTGCGGTGATGCGCTGATGGGTGTGCATTGCTTCCTCCAACGTTCGTTCGAGGTGCAATGTCGGTCATCGCGG
Organism: uncultured Thermoanaerobaculia bacterium; assembly: GCA_964558905.1. Classification (GTDB taxonomy): domain Bacteria; phylum Acidobacteriota; class Thermoanaerobaculia; order Gp7-AA8; family Gp7-AA8; genus QHVT01. The sequence continues at coordinate 12,453 of CAZLGP010000001.1, forward strand.
ACGGCGGGGATGCTAAGTGTTTGCTAGTTCGTTCGGAAAAGAAGCGGAATCCCGGCGTTCGGTGCGAGAGACTTCCTAAGCAGTTGCTAAGTACTAAGAGTTGCGCGCCCTCTTTCTCTTCTTCAGCTTCGCCCTCGTCGTCTCATAAGCCTGCGCGATTACCGCGGCCATCGCCTTTTCCGTCAGCTTCCGGTCGAGGCGCATGCCGATCCAGCCGCTGACGCCGACGTAGGGCGGCACGAAGAAGCTCTCCGGATCGGAGGCCACGATGTCGCGCTGTGCTCCCTCGGGGGCATTGCACCACAGCGCGATGCGACCGTCGCCGTGATGGTCGTTGGCGAACATCGCGAACAGCCGGCCACCCACGCGGAACGTCGGCTCGCCCCAGGCGATCTTCTCTTCCGTGTCGGGGAGGGCGAGACAGAGTTTCCTGGCGCGTGCGAGCGCGGATTCAGAGCTTTGCATATGGGACCCCAAGCGTACACCGTGTTAGGATGCAATCCTTCAATACAAAATACGCCCCGGAGACGGCCCCCGGCCGTTCCGGCGCTCAACATCAACCCTCTGAGTCGGAGGTCTTCACGATGATGCGACGCATTCCTTTCCTGGTGGCAGCCATGCTCCTCGTGGCGACAAGCCTGGCCGCGGCCGATCTCGAGCGCGCTGCAATGAAATCCATGGAGCGGCCCTTGGGCAAGTTCGATCGCGCGGCGCACTTTGCCGCGATGACATCGCTCCAGGAGCGGCTCACCAGCGATGCCATCGCGCTTGCAGACACCGCTCCGCTTCTGGTCGAAGTCACGGCCGAGGACCGTCGCACCGTTCGCGAGGGACGAAGGATGGAGCAGAAGCTACGCGTAGGCGTCGTGAAGGAGCTGGCCGTCCCGCTGCGTTTCGATCGCGACCGCATCACACCGCACCGCGCGATTCTCCACGACACGTTCGGCGCCGTCCGCGGCGGCGATTTCGGCGCCTTCGACTGGGCCGGCGTCGTCCGCACGCCCGAGGCGGCCGCCGTGCGCATTCACTTCACCGATTTCGATCTGCCGGAGGGCGCGGAGATGTTCGTCTACACGCGCGACGGCATGGCCTTCGGTCCGTACTCGGGCCGCGGCCCGAACGGCACGGGCGACTTCTGGACCAACACCGTCGCCGGTGCCGAGGTCATCGTGCGGCTCCGCGCCGGCTCGATCGGCGAGCCGAGGTTCACGGTCGCAGGCGTCGGACACCTCACGCCTGACTTCGCGATGGCCAATCATCTCCGTCCGGTGACGAACGCCGCGAACACGAAGCCGTGCTCGTTCAACGCGGACTGCACCGTCGACGCGGCGTGCGGCAGCGAGAACAGCGCCGTCACGACCGCCAGCGACGCCGTGGCGCACATCCTCTTCGCGTCCGGCCGCTATCTCTACATCTGTTCGGGCGGCCTGGTCGCCGACTCCGACCTCACGACCAACGTCCCGTACTTCGTCACCGCGAACCACTGCATCAGCAAGGGGCGGGAGGCGTCCAGTATGGAGACGTTCTTCTTCTACCGCGCTTCGCAGTGCCAGTCGTGTCCCGATCCGGGCGCGGCCAACACCACCGGCTCCTCGATCGTGTCGACGAACCGCACCGGTGACTACACGCTGCTCCGTCTCAGCCAGAACGCCCCCTCCGGCGCGGCGTTCCTCGGCTGGAGCTCGACAGCGGTCGCGAACACCAACGGCGTGAACCTCTACCGGTTGAGCCATCCCTTGGGCGCCCCGCAGGCGTACTCCGAGCACGTGGTCGACACCTCGAAGCCGACCTGCCAGTCCTGGCCTCGCGGGAACTGGATCTACAGCCGCGACATCCACGGCGCGACCGAGGGTGGTAGCAGCGGCTCGCCGGTCGTCAACGGCGCGGGGCAGCTCGTCGGCCAGCTCTCCGGCGCATGCGGGTACAACGTGAACGACACCTGCGACACGGAGAGCAACGCCACCGTCGACGGCGCATTCGCCGCGTATTTCCCGTCGGTCGAGCAGTACCTCGGCGGCGGAGGCGGCGGCTGTGTCGACGCGGACGGCGACGGTTTCTGCGTCACCGAAGGCGACTGCAACGACAACAACCCGAATGTCTATCCGGGCGCGAACGACACGAGGGGCAGACAGGGACGCGACGGCATCGACAACGACTGCAACGGCATCATCGACGGGTAGCCGGCACGGCCGGCTGCGCTGGTTGCTCCGCCTCACGGCACGTCACCGATGCATTCGACGGTCACGGCTTCGGGCGGAGCAACGCGCCTGACTTTCTGGCGCGCCCGCAGATCTCTCGCATTCGACAGCGGCCATCCGGATTCCGGATGGCCGCTTTTGCGAGTCCTTCTCAGAACTGACGCGTCAGAAGCTTCTGTTGGTCCGTGCGAATCAAGTCAACGTTGGGCTTGAGCCAACCGAACCTCTCGAACAGCCACAGAGCGCATGCCAGTGCATGGTCCGCGGATGATGCGATTAGCTCTGCGGGGCCGAACGTTCTGCTGTACCTCAGCTCGGACTCGCGCGTCACGTACTCTGCTGGCCATCTCCGGCCTGGCGCGACGAGCATGAATCCAGCGACATCTTTGACGGAAACCGAGATCGTCACCGGATCCTCGTAAATCTGTGCCTGAGCAAGGCGCGACGCGAGCTCGAAGTACTCCGTCAGGTTGTGGATGGCGTCGGTGATCGAGAGAACGCCCGGCGGTGCATCCACATCTTCGGGGGTCCCTGTACGCCTCTTCAGACTATCTCGGATACGGGCTTGCCACTCAGGTTCCGTGACCTCTCGAACGCTGCCCAGGTACAGGAACTGTGTGCTCTGATAAAACCGCCAATACTCGAGATGACCCATGAAGTCGCTGGAGCCCGCGACCCAGGTGTCGCCATAGCCGAGTTGGTGTGGATTTGGGCTGTGAGGGAAGTCCCTTCCGCCCAACCGCACCCGCGCCTTCTGCAGAACCTCGAGGCACTCGGAGAGAGTGGCCAGCCGATTCGGGACGTACTTGGACGGGCGAAAGTTGACGCGCCAATGTGGGTGTTCCAGCACGGGCACTGGCAACTTGTCAGCGGGGGTCATCGCCGATGCTGTCATCAGAGGCCTCCGAGCTCCTCGTCGAATGGTTGTCTGGAGGGTGCGAGCCCGATGCGGCCCGCGGTCTCGAGAATCCGGCGTGCGCGTTTTTCGGCAGCCAGTTCCAACAGGTCATGCATCTGTTCGGCGGATCTGACCTCCGTGGTCCGTGCGACGCCGGGCGGGCGCACATAGACGGCGCCCTGCTTGAGTCCCGATCCCGACGCACCGTCCCGGCGACAGACGATCGGAGTCTCCGCGAACTCGAGGACCTGCATCGCAAGGTACCGGAGGTCGCCGTGGGAAACGATCACCAGGAGTACGACGATGGATGGAGAGGCAAACCTGTGGATGGCGTCCACGACGTCGTCGACCTTGTAGGTCGCAAGATGCTCTTCCGTCATGCCCGTGAGGTCCCACTGTTCGGCGCGTTCGCCGACGCCCATGACGATCACGCCCCCGTCTCTCAGGTTGGCCATCGCCAGAGCGGTGCGAATGATCTTGTACTGCAACGCCTCCCACGGTGCCGATTCCTTGAAGTCGAGGCTCTGGGACTCGACACAGGTCATGAGCGCAGCGACGACGCGCTCGTGAAGCGCACGATGTCCAGGCATGTCCGAAGTCGGAAGCGCCATTCAGACATGTTAGCGCCACGCGCGTCGAAGCCGGTAAACCGGTCCTGCCGCTCCTGCTGCCAGCACCCAGCACCCAGCACTCAGCACTCAGCACTCAGCACCCAGCACCTATAATCCCCCCACCGTCCCATGGACCTCTTCCTCATCGGAGCCGCCGTCGCGGCCGTCGTGCTGGCCATCGCCGGCGTGATCTGGGGCAAGCGCTCCGCGAGGAGGCTGCAGCGCGAGCGGCGCATCCGTATCGACAAGTTCAAGCTCAAGCGTCGTCACGCCGAGATCGAGCTGGAGGTCTTCGGCAGTCCGGAGATCGTTCGTGCGGTGCAGGCGTACGCGAAGGAGCATCACGTCTCGATCGAGCAGGCGCGCGGGCAGGCCCGGAAGTATCTCCAGGAGATCGTCCCGAAGTTCAACCTGCTCGCGTACTACCGCATCGGCGCGCCGGTGGCGCGGGCGATCATGCACTTCCTCTACCGCGTCGTCGTGGAGCGCAAGCCTCTGCGCGACTTCAACGACAGCGCCGCGAGAAAAGGGGCGGCGGTCGTCTACGTCATCAATCACCGATCGAATGCGGACTACGTGCTCGTCGCGCACATGCTGTTCAAGTTCATCTCGCTGTCGTACGCGATCGGCGAATGGGCGCGCGTGTGGCCGCTCAATCACGTCTTCAAGTGGTTCGGCGGCTACTTCGTGAGGCGGCGGTATCGCGAGCCTCTGTACCACGTCGTTCTCTCGAAGTTCGTGCAGACGATCACCCGCCACGGCGTAACGCAGGGCATCTTCATCGAGGGGGGGCTCACGCGGGACGGCGCGTTCCAGAAGCCGAAGCTGGGGATGCTCGACTATCTCGTCTCGGCCAAGCGCGATCCGGACTTCACCCAGCCTCTGTACATCATCCCGACCGCCGTGAACTACGACCGCGTCCTCGAAGATCGCAACCTCACCGAGGAGCTGTTGGGACGCGAAGAGCGCTCGACGCGAGGAGAGAAGTTGAAGACGACCTTCGACTATCTCTTTCGGAACTTCTTTCGCGGGCTGTTCAAACGCTTCAAGCGCTACGGGTACGCGGTGGTGTCGTTCGGGACGCCGGTGTCGGTCGATGCGTTCATCCGCGACCACCCGGACGTACTCTCGCCGCACTTCGACGAGCGCAAGGGCGATTTGCTGAAGCTCGCCGACGTCGTGATGACGGAGATCTCCAACGCGCTGCCGGTGACGCCGGTGACGCTGATCGCGACGCTCTTTGCACGCCGCGACACATGGACGGAGACGGAGATTCTGGGCGAGCTGGGCCGGCTGCGCGAGGAGCATCGCGACCGCTGGCTCCTCAGGGAGAAGACGCCAAAGGAAGTCTGGCATGCGGCGAGGCACGTGCTCGAGCTGCGGCACCTCCTCGTGCCGGTGGAGCAGTGGAGGGACGATCTCTTCTCCGACGAGTCGGCCTCCGGGTTGCGCGGGGGCATTCCGGAGATCGAGGACGCCTGGCAGTGGAATCCTGAGGAACGGCTGCTGCGCGACTACTACGCCAACTCGCTGATGTCTTACGAGAAGGTGAAGGCCCGCGGCTGGCCGGAGCGTCCGAAGCGGGACGCGGACGCGGTAGCCGCGCGGGCGGCGGCGACGTTGTGAGGGTGGCCGGCATCGCGGGAGGGCTCATTCCTCGGGCGACGATCATGCCCAAGGCCAACCAGCGCTGCCGGCCGTGCCGGCTAATTTGCGGTCACGCTGTCGAGGAACCCGTACAGGGCCTCGAGCGTTTGCTGCGCGGCGGCGTCCGCGGCTGCCGTCTTCTCCGGCGAGTCGCAGAGCTCGCGTAGGATCGACCGCGACGTTTCGGAGTGCACGACATCCGCGTCCATGTGCACGCGAAAGAATGCCACGTCGCGATCGGCGGAGATCGCGTAGTTCCGCGCGAGGCCATCGATTTTCGCCTTCGCGACGGCGGGGATCTGCGACTCGTACGCGTACAGCGACGCCAGCCCTTCGTGCAGCGCCCCATCCCGCGCGAGCGACTTCATCGTCGCGATGAGCGACCGTGTGGCGTCGTTCGCCAGGCCGCGCCTGACGTCTTCGCGGTCGAGGCCGAGGGATTCGCAGAAGCGGAGCCAGAGCTCGGGATGGTTCTCCGCGCCGCGCTCCTCCTCCACGAGATTCTCGAGCAGCATCTGCCGCACCGCGAGATCGTCGGTGTGCTGGTGCATGGCGCTGATGAAGGTCGGGAAGGCCATGGCGTAGTGAAAGTACTGTCCGGCGTAATCGCGCAGCTCCTCGCGCGTCAGCGTGCCGGCGGTCCAGCGCTGATAGAACGGATGATCGAGCAGGTGACGGGACGCGATCGAGGCGTCGAGGGCAGTGATGGGATCCATCGGGAACCTCCGTGCTGATTTGTGCGCGCAGTGTAACTGAGGTTGGTTGGCGGTTGGCGGTTGGCGGTTGGCGGTGGCCAGAGCCAGAGCCGGTTGCCAGTAGCCAGTAGCCAGTAGCCAGTTGCAGGTGCCAGGGCTGTCCGGGCTTGCGGGCCGGGCACAGCATCCCTGGCAACTGGCAACTGGGTGGCAACCCAAGTGCCAAGACACGCGCGGCGGCCGCAGCCGTGACGAAGCGCCGGGCAAAGCGCAACTTCCCTTTTCCCGCCGCGGTAAATATGCTGCCCCGGCAATGCCTCACAACACCTTCAACACCCTCGACTCCTTCGACCTCGGCAGTGGCAAGCGCGGACAGTTCTACTCGCTCCCTAGACTCGAGCAGGCCGGCATCGGGCCGGTCTCGAAACTGCCGGTGAGCATCCGCGTCGTCCTCGAATCCGTCCTGCGCAACGTCGACGGAAAGAAGATCACCGAGAACGACGTCCGCACCCTCGCGAACTGGTCCTGCGGCGGCGAGCGTACCGACGAGATTCCGTTCATGGTCGCGCGCGTCCTGCTGCAGGACTTCACGGGCGTGCCGCTGCTGGTCGACCTCGCCGCCATGCGCAGCGCCGCCCAGCGCGCCGGCAAGGACCCGCGCATCATCGAGCCGCTCGTCCCGGTCGACCTCGTCATCGATCACTCCATTCAGGTCGACTTCACCAACCGGCCCGACGCGCTCCAGCTCAACATGGAGATCGAGTTCAGGCGCAACCACCAGCGCTACCAGTTCCTCAAGTGGGGCACGCAGGCCTTCAACGGCTTCCGCGTCATCCCACCGGGAATCGGCATCGTGCATCAGGTCAACCTCGAGTACCTAGCCCGCGGCGTGCTCGAGAAAGAGGGGGTCTGGTATCCCGACTCCCTCGTCGGCACCGACTCCCACACCACGATGATCAACGGCCTGGGCATCGTCGCCTGGGGCGTCGGCGGCATCGAGGCGGAAGCGGGCATGCTCGGGCAGCCTGTCTATTTCCTCACGCCCGACGTCGTCGGCGTGCACCTCACCGGATCGCTCAGAGAGGGCGTGACCGCTACGGACCTCGTCCTCACCATCACCGAGCTCCTGCGCCAAGCGAAAGTCGTCGGTAAGTTCGTCGAGTATTTCGGAGAAGGAGCGGCGTCGCTCCCGGTCGCCGACCGCGCGACGATCGCGAACATGGCTCCCGAGTATGGCGCGACCATGGGCTACTTCCCCATCGACGAAGAGACCTGCCGGTACCTCGCGCTCACCGGCCGGACGCAGGAGCACATCGACCGGTTCCGCGCCTACTACCAGGCGCAGGGGATGTTCGGGATCCCGCGCAAGGGAGAGGTCGAGTACACGAAAGTTCTCGAGCTCGATCTGTCGAACGTCCGCGCGTCGGTCGCCGGACCGAAGCGCCCGCAGGACCGGATCGAGCTTGACGTCCTCAAGCCGACGTTCACGAACATGCTCCAGACCGAGTCGCCAAGCGGCTACGGCAAGTCCGCGACGGAGATCGAGCGGAAGGTCAAGACGATGGTCGGCGTCGCGCGCGCGGGATCCGAGGTGGCGGGCGGCGGCGGGCAGGAGCCGGCGACCGTGCCGGAACCGGAGGACACGCGCAACACGAGCGAGCTGACCGAGTCGGAGATGATCAACAACCGTCCGTCGCCAGACCGCGTCTCCGCGTCCGCACTCGCGGACGAGTTCCCCATGGCCGTCGCCGAGCTCCATCACGGCGACGTTCTCATCGCCGCGATCACCTCGTGTACGAATACCTCGAATCCCTCGGTGATGCTCGCCGCGGGCTTGCTGGCGAAGAAGGCGGTGGAGAAGGGACTGCGCGTTTCGCGCGTAGTGAAGACGTCGCTCGCGCCGGGGTCGCGCGTGGTCACCGAGTATTACGAAAAGTCCGGCCTGTCGACATATCTCGACCGCCTCGGCTTCCACACCGTCGGATATGGCTGCACGACGTGCATCGGCAACTCCGGTCCGCTCGACCCGCTGATCGAGGCGACGATCAACGAGCACGACCTGGTCGGCGTTTCCGTGCTGAGCGGCAACCGCAACTTCGAGGCCCGCGTGCATCAGTCGATCCGCGCGAACTTCCTCATGTCGCCGCCGCTCGTCGTCGCGTTTGCGCTCGCGGGCCGCATCGACATCGACATGACGAAGGAGCCGATCGGCCGCGGCAGCAGTGGCGACGTCTACCTCCGCGACATCTGGCCGACGCTCCAGGAAGTACGCGACGTGCTCGCCGATGCGCTCCGGCCCGACGACTTCCTCAGGATGTACTCGAACTTCGCGGACCAGAACCCCCTCTGGAACGAGATCCCCTCGTCGGCGGGATTGCTGTACGAGTGGGACGGAAAGTCGACGTACATCCAGGAGCCTCCGTTCTTCGGCGACCTCCCCGCACAGGCGGGAACGGCGACGGACATCCACGGCGCGCGACCGCTGGCGATCTTCGGCGACTCTGTGACGACCGACCACATCAGCCCCGCGGGCTCGATCAAGGCGTCATCGCCGGCGGGCCGCTATCTCCAGGCGCAGGGCGTCGACGTGCAGGACTTCAACAGCTACGGCTCGCGCCGCGGAAACGATCGGGTGATGACGCGCGGGACGTTCGCGAACGTGCGCATCAAGAACCTGATGGTTCCCGGTGTCGAGGGCGGCGTGACGGTGCACTATCCGTCGAACGAGCGGCTGCCGATCTACGACGCGGCGATGAAGTACGCAGAGGACAACACGCCGCTGGTCATCATCGCCGGTCACGAATACGGCACCGGCAGCTCCCGCGACTGGGCCGCGAAGGGCACGAAGCTCCTCGGCGTCCGCGCGGTCGTGGTGTCGAGCTTCGAGCGCATCCATCGCTCCAATCTCGTCGGGATGGGCGTCCTCCCTCTGCAGTTCGAGGAGGGGACGAACGCGCAGACGCTCGCGCTCGACGGCACCGAGACGTTCGACGTCGCGGGCATCGAGGGGACCTTGCGGCCGCGCCAGAAGGCCACGCTGCGCATCCACCGCAGCGGCGGTACGACCGACGAGGTCCCGGTGATCGTCCGCATCGACACGCCCATCGAGGTGGACTACTACGAGCACGGCGGCATCCTTCCGTTCGTACTGCGGCAGCTGATGGGGTGAGTGCGAGCATCCCCTTATCTTCGTCGCGAAGGTGGCGCGAAGGTGGCGCGAAGGTGGCGGGTGGGCGAAGGTGGCGCGAAGGTGGCGGGTGGGCGAAGGTGGGGCGAAGGTGGCGGGTGGGCGAAGGTGGGGCGAAGGTGGGGTCAGGCCTTCTTTCGGTGGTGCGAAGGTGGGTGCGGGTGGTGCGAAGGTGGTGCGAAGGTGGGGGTCAGGCCTTCTTTCGCGAAGGTGGGGTCAGGCCTTTGAAGGTGTGAAGGTGGTGAAGGTGGGGTCAGGCCTTCTTTTTCCTGAAGGTGGGGTCAGGCCTTCTTTTCCAGGTGGCGAAGGTGGGGTCAGGCCTTCGTTCTCCGTGGTCGAAGGTGGGGTCAGGGTGGTGCGAAGGTGGGGGTCAGGCCTTCTTTCGGGGTGGAGAAGGGGAGGGGCGAGGTGAGGGGCGAGGTGGGGTCATGAGGGGCGAGGTGGGGTCAGGCCCTCGCTCTTCGATGCGGCGAACGAAGGTGGCTGAGGCCTTCTCTCTTTGGCCTTGTCGGTCGCGAAAGTGGGATCACGGTCGCGAAAGTGGGCTCAGGCCTGCTCTTTTTGGGAATGCCTTCCCGAAGGTGTCGTCAGCCTCTCCTGGCGCTGTCAGGACGACCCACTCCCCGTAGACATTGCCCCGGCTGATCTTCCATTCCGAGGAGATCCCGCCGTCGATCCCTCTCCCTGTTGGAGAACCCTCGGCGGCTCGCGAGGACCGAGGGAATCTTCTTGATGCTATGGCACGTCCTCTTCGCATCGAGTTTGCTGACGCTCTCCATCACGTCACCTCCCGCGGCAATGAACGAAGGCCCATCTTCCACGACGATGTCGATCGCACGACGTTTCTCGCCT
>CAZLGP010000002.1:0-10363 GCA_964558905.1 uncultured Thermoanaerobaculia bacterium
GACGGTGGGCGTGTGGAGGCCTCCCGCCAAACCGTCAACTGCCAACCGCCAACTAGAATCCAGGAATCTTCATCCCGCCTGTCATCGCGCCCATCGACGACTGCATCTCCTCGTCGACCTTCCTTGCGGCCTCGTTGACGGCGGCCTTGACGAGGTCCTGGAGCATCTCCACGTCCTCAGGGTCGACGGCTTCTTTGTCGATAGTGACGGTGAGGAGCTCCTTGTTGCCGTTCATCTCGGCCTTCACCATTCCGCCGCCGGCGGTGCCTTCGACGCGGATGGAGGCCATCTGGCGCTGCATCTGATCCTGCATCTGCTGCGCCTGTTTCATGAGTTGTTTGATGTTCATCGTTTGCTCTCCTTCACGAGCTCGCCGCCGAGGTGCTTGCGGAACGCACTGAGCACAGGGTCGTCACGCAGCGGCGCGGGCTTGTCCTCGGCGCGCCGTCCGGTCGGCGCGGGCTCGGCTTCCTTCACTTTCGCCTCGACGGCGATGTGCTCACCGTACAGTTGAGATGCGATCTCCTCGATGGCGCCGCGGGCGTCGTTGACCGCGTCGACGGCGAACGAGTCGTCGATCTCGAACACCACGCGCGCGCCATCCTTCTTCATCGTCGCGTCTTTCAGATAGCTCGCCACCATCGGCTTCTTCTTCTGGATCGCCTGGACGAGGTTGGCCTCGGCGGTTGGCGGTTGGCGGTTTGCGGTTGGCGGGGGGGGGCTTGATTTTGCGCGCGGCGCGGCTTTCGGCGTGGGTGACGTTGGGGTTGCGGTCCGATTGCCGGCGATCACCTGCTCGACGCTCTTGAGTCGCGGGAAGGTTGCTGCTTTGAGGAGCGCGATCTCCACGGCGAGGCGTTGATGCTCGGCGCGGTTCACGGTCTCGTCGTCCCGCAGCAGGAGGTTCGCGATGCGCAGCAGGTCCGGGTACGAGAAGTTCTTCGCGACGTCCTGCATCGTCGCGAGGTCTTCGGGCGACACGCCGGCGAGCATCGACGGATTCGCGCCGCCGGCCAGCAGGAGGAGGTTGCGGACGAAGTTCAGCAGGTCGCGGTACAGCATCTTGAAATCGCGACCCGTGTCCGAGGCTTCCTGGAGCGCCTCGAGGACGCCGGCGTGATCCCCTTCGCCGATGAGGGTCACCACGCGCGCGAAAAAATTGGTCTCGGACAGGCCGAGGATCGTGGCTACGTCGGCGGCGGTGACGGTGCGTCCGCTGAAGGCGATGATCTGATCGAGCAGTGACAGCGAGTCACGCACGCTCCCTTCGCCGCGGCGGGCGATGATCTCCAGCGCCGCGCGGTCGGCGGTGATGCCTTCCGCCTTGCAGATCTCGTCGAGGCGTCCGATCAGATCCTCGAGCGTGATCTTGCGCAGCAGAAATTTCTGCACGCGCGAGAGGATGGTCTGCGGGACCTTGTGCATCTCCGTCGTCGCGAACATGAAGATCACGTGCGGCGGCGGCTCCTCGATGAGCTTGAGCAGCGCGTTCCACGAGGCCGTGGAGAGCATGTGCGCCTCGTCGATGATGAAGATGCGGTAGCGATCGCGGGCGGGCTGGAACTGCGACACGTCGCGAAGCTCGCGAACGTTGTCGACGCCGGTGTACGTCGCGGCGTCGATCTCGCGCACGTCCATGTCGATCCCTTCCGTGATCTCCCGGCACACCGTGCATTCGTTGTCCGGCTCGGTGGTCGGCCCCTTGATGCAGTTCAGGGCTTTGGCGAGGATGCGCGCGGTGGTCGTCTTGCCGATGCCTCGGACGCCGGAGAAGAGATACGCGTGATGGATGCGATTGCCTTCGATCGCGTTGTGCAGCGTCCGCACCGCGGTCTCCTGACCGACGATGTCGTGAAACGTCTGGGGACGGTACTTGCGAGCGAGAGCCTGATAGGACATGCGGGCGAAGTATAGAGCGCCGAGCGCAGAGGGCAGAGGGCAGAGGGCAGAGGGCGAAAGGCTGAAGACGAAGCCGATGTGGGCCGTCTTCCGCCCTCTGCCTTCAAAACGGGGGCCCGTTCAGAAGAGCCCAGGCCGTACTGTGTCACACAGGGGAGGCACCTTAGCGCTGCTTCCTTCCGGACCTGACGCGGTTCGGTGCTCCTGCTGCACAGGACCCGGGCTCATCTCAACGGGCCGTCGAATCTGACGAATCGCTTCTCGTTCCTCGTGAGTACACCAATCAAGGAGGCTATGCCAACCAGCGCCGCCCGCAGTGCGGGCTGGCGGAGAGAGTGGGATTCGAACCCACGGTACGCTGTTAACGTACACACGCTTTCCAAGCGTGCGCCTTAAGCCACTCGGCCATCTCTCCGTGCTTCGCACGAATTGAGAATTGAGAATTGAGAAGGGTAATGTTGCACGAGAATCTTTTCTCAATTCTCAATTCTTCATTCTCAATTCACGAGCGAAGCGAGCGAATGGCGGAGAGGGAGGGATTCGAACCCTCGATACCCGTGAAGGTATAACGGTTTTCGAGACCGTCGCATTCAACCGCTCTGCCACCTCTCCGTTCGATCGCGCTGGCGCAGTTGGCGGAAGAAGTCCTGGAGCATCGCACGCGCGCGCTCCTCCATGAGACCGCCTTCCACTTCCAGACGATGGTTGAGCCGCGCGTCCTGCACCAGGTTGCCGAGCGAGCCGCAGAAGCCCGCCTTCGGGTCGTACGCGGCGAAGACGAGACGCTCCACACGCGCGTTCACCAGCGCGCCCGCGCACATCGCGCAAGGCTCGAGGGTCACGACCATCGTCGTCCCTTCCAGCCGCCAGTCGCCGATCGTCCGCGCCGCTTCCGCGATCGCGTAGATCTCGGCGTGGCCGAGCGGGTCGCCCGACTCGCGCCGGTTGCGTCCTCGCCCGATGATCCGTCCCTCGCGATCGACGATCACCGCACCGACAGGAATCTCTCCCCCGGCCGCGGCTTCCTCGGCGAGCGCGAAAGCGGCTTCCATCGCTTCCACCTGCCACTGCACCTGATTCATCTGTCAAAGAGTACGACGGCGGGCCGAAGCCCGCCGCATGTTGGATCGAAGTTGGTGCACCCAAGAGGACTCGAACCTCTAACCTTCTGATCCGTAGTCAGATGCTCTATCCAATTGAGCTATGGGTGCGAGCATGGACGCTAACGGCCGAACCCGTAGGTTCATTCCGGAGGGCGGCGGCGGATTGTACTCGCCGTTCCCCCCTCCCGCAAGACCGTTGCGGGAGTGATGGTTGGAGCGTATCCTTGTGCCTCCTGGCTGCAGCAATTCACAGCTTTCACGGCCTCTACGGTTGGCTCACTGCCTACCCAACCCTTCCCCAGCCAACCGTGGAGGCGTGATTTTTCCCCTCATGAAGAAAGAAGATCTCTACGCGCGGATGATGCACACGCCCGATGATCCCGCGCGCGCCGAGCTCCGCGCTGCGCTGCGCGACGCGTGGAAACAACTCATGCCCCTGCATCGCGCGCTCATCGACGCGGCCAGCGCCGAGTACTCCGCGACCATCGCCCCGGTGGGCGGGCCCACGCATCTCCTCCGGCTCCTCCAGGAAGATCCTTTCTTCGAATGGCTGCGTCCGCTGACCGCGATCATCGTCGACCTCGACACGATGTCGCGCACCGACTTCGAGCGATCCGAGGTCGAGGCCATCGCCGCACGCCTCGAGCGTCACTTCGGCAACGCCCCCGATCCCGAGTTCAGCGCCCGGTACGTGCCTCTCCTCCAGCGCGACATCGACGTCGCCGTCGGCCACGCGAACCTGCGCAAGATCCTGCAGCGCCTGCTTTCTTCCGTTTAGGCGTCCCTCTCCGGGCCGGGATTGGTAGTAAAGTACAAAGACACCAAAATGGAACTTTTCGTCTTCGGTGACGAGTACGTCCGGCGCTTGAGGGAAGGGGATCGAGAGACGGAGGCGCATTTCCACGCCTACTTTCGCGAGCTCCTCCTGCTGAAGCTCCGCCGGCGCCTGCGCACCCTCGAGGCCATCGACGAGGTGCGCCAGGAAGTCTTCACGCGGTGCATCGCGCACCTCGACCAGTTGAACGACGCGCGCAAGCTCGGCGCCTTCGTCAACGCGATCTGCAACCGCGTGCTGATGGAGTACTACCGCGCCGAGGGGCGAACGGAGTCGCTCGAAGAGCAGTCCGACATCGCCGACACCACCAGCATGGACGCTGCGTTCGATAGCGCCCGCAACACCGCGCGTGTCCGTCGCGTTCTCGAGACGCTCCCCCAGCGCGACGCCGAGATCCTGCGCGCGGTGTTTCTCGAGGAGGCCGACAAAGAGGAGATCTGCCGCCGATTCGGCATCGAGCGGGATTACTTGCGCGTGCTCGTCCACCGTGCGAAAGAGAAGTTCAAGAGTCACTATCTCCGTCGCAAGAGCGGGCGCATGTCTGTTTTTGAAACGTTTGGCGGCCATACGTCACTACAGTCTTGAGAGAAGGTATGGATCACGCTGAAGCAATCGCCACCTACACGACCGACCGTTACCTGCTCGGCGAGCTGACCGCGGCCGAGGCAGACGCGTTCGAGGAGCACTACTTCGACTGCGTGGAGTGCGCGGAGGAGCTTCGCGTCGGCATGCAGTTCATGAGCGGCGGGCGCAAGCTCGCCCGCGAGATGACCGAGCCCGAGGCCGCGCCCGCACCGGTCGTATCGATCGCGGAGCGGCGCCCGAGGCGGGCCGCATGGATCCCCGTCGCGGCCGCGCTCGTGCTGGCCATCGCTACGCCTCTGCTCATCAAGCAGCAGCGTGCGGCGAGCGCGCCGAGGTTCGAGATTGCCAGCCAGCATTCCTTCCTCCTCGCCGACTCGCGCGGAACGAGCGACCTCCCGACGCTGAACGGCAACGCGCCGATCGTGCTCTGGGCCGACGTCCCGTCGGAACCGACCTACTCGCGATACGAGGCGCGCTTGCAGAGGCCCGAGGGTCCGGTCCTCACGCTCCTCTTCACGCCTGATCCCAACGGAGAGCCAACGCCTTTGACGGTCCGCGGCCTGAGCGCGGGCCCTCATGAGCTGGCAATCGTCGGCATCGACCCGGCCGGCCAGCATGCCGAGATCTCCAGACACCGGTTCATCGTCCGCCGCTAACGGTCACGCATAGGAGGGAGAGATGGATTTCGCATTCAATGCCAGTGCGCTTGCCGCCGGGGCAGTCGTCGAGCGCGGCAACGTCATTACTACGCTTTCGGGTCTCGGCTCGGTGGTGCTTCCCTCGACTGGCGGAGAGGGTCGTGCTGCCGTTTCGAATTACTACTCCGACGAGCTGGAGCTCGCGCAGGCGGAGACGCGCGTGTCCGCCCGGCAGTTTGCGGAGAGGAACCCGAAAACGGGAAAGGACGAGGCGCGTTTCGTGACCTGGACCTCCGTGCTGATGAAGGGCGTGATCATTTTCAGCAGGGTGCACGTCGGGGAGATGGGGACGACGATCACGTCGACGCGGGGTTTCGAGGACGACGACGATCACGAGTTCCAGATCCGGATCTGGTTCCGGGACATCCGGATCGACAAGCGGAAGCTCGAGATCAGGATCGACGAAGGTCTCATGCGGATGAGGCGCTACGACGAGCTTCACTCGTTCCTCGGCTCGAAGAGCCGGGCTGCATCGCTGGCCAAGCGCCACGATGCTCCGCCGGAGAAGCTCGCGAAAGCGCTGAAACAGAGGAAACCCGTCCGCGTGTCGCTCGTCGAGAGCATCAAAGGTTGGGAAACGCCCGCTCTGGCGACGATCGACGTCCGCGGGCTGGGCACTTTCCGGTTCGGAGAGCTGATGTTGAAACCGGGACACCGGCGCGTCAATCTCGTCCGCGCCAGCTTCGGCGCACCGAAAAACCCGCAGGAAGCGAACGCAGCATCCCTCGTGGCCGAAGACCCTTTCGTCGAGAGTCCGACCGGTGGTTCAATGGTTCTCGGCACGGGCGAAGGGAATGGCACACCGATCGAACCTTAGAAAAGTCGGGTTCCTGCCGCTGCTGGCACTGATTCTTCTCGGACCGTCGGCAGCGGTACCCACAACCGAGCACGCCGCGGCTCGCGCGGCACGCAGCGCCCTCGACCGCGGCGACTTCGCCGGCGCCGAGAAGATCATCGACGACGCCTTGACGCGCTTCGGCACGCGTACGACGGAGGACGTCTGGGCGTTGCGGGTGATGCGCGGTGAAGCGCACGCTGGCCGTGGCGACTGGCCGTCGGCAAACCGCGTGCTCGCCTTCGAGCTGCCGTCGTCGCTCGGCAGGAGTGAAACGGCCATCCGCCACATGGTAATGCGTGCTTTCGCGCTGAACCGCACGGAACAGAAGCCACAGGCTCGCGAGCTCCTCGAGACTGCCAGGGCGCTTGCGGCAAAGCATCAGCCGGCGGCGCTTGGGGAGGTGCACTTCGCGCTGGCTCGAATCGCCGAGAGGGGCAACGAAGAGCATGCCCGCGAGGCGATGCGTCTCGCGCGCAGGCATGGGCGAAAGGCCGTCGAGGCGAAAGCGACTGCGACTTTGGCGTTCTTGCTCGCTCAACAGCACCGTTTCGCCGAATCGATTCAGTGGGGCGAGCAGGCCCTCGCTCTCGCCAGGTCCACCGGCATCGCGAAGACCGTCCAGCAGATCGAAGGCAACCTCGGTTGGTCGTATCTCGAGATCGGCGACTACGAGACGGCTGCGGAGCTGTTCACGCGGGCTGAGGCCGCCGCCGCCCGGATGGACTCGAAACCTGAACGGGTGTCATGGCTCATCCAGCTCGGCAACATCCGCGAACAACAGCGCGACCTGGCCGGCGCGGAACGGTACCACGCGCAGGCCGCGGCGCTCGCCCGCGAGATCGATCATGCGCAGCTCGGCCTGGCCCTGGCGAATCTCGCCAGGATCGCAATCGAGACCGGACGCATCGCCGATGCGCGGCGTCTCAACGCGGAGGCGATCGACAAGAAGGAGGAAGACCGTGAAGCGCAGCTGCGGTCAACGATCCTCGAGGGCCGGATCCTGGTCCTGGAGGGAAGGCACGACGCCGCGCGGAAGGAGCTGAACGACGTCATCGAAGAGACGGAACGGTCGATGACGCGGGCCGAGGCGGCGGGCGACCTGGCGAGGATGTACGTGCGCGCGAATCGCCCAGAACTGGCCGAGGCGCAGTTTCGCCGCGCGATCGCCGCGGGCCGCGCGGCACACGACGAGATGACCGATCCGGACCTCCGCCTGTCCCTCTCGAACACCACGGCCGAGATCTTCGGCGAGTACGTCGACTTTCTCGTGCGCAGGAATCGCGTGGAAGACGCGCTCGCGGTCACCGAGACGCGCCGCGCGCAACTGCTCGGGGAGGGGCTGGCGCTCCCGTCGAAGCTCGATGCACGCGCCATCGCGCGGCAGAACGACGCGACGATCCTGTGCTACGGCCTCGGCCGGGAGCGCTCGTTTCTTTGGGTCGTGACGAAGGACGACGTCGTGTTGCACGCGCTGCCAGCCGACACGGTCGTCGAGAAAGCGGCCGAGGCGTATCGAAGCCAACTCCTGACGCCGCGCGGCTCGATGCAGTGGAGCGGCGAGCGAGGTGAGGACCTGTATCGGATGCTCGTCGAGCCCGCGGCTCCGGTCATCGCGAAGGGCTCGCGCGTCATCGTCGTTGCGGACGGCAAGCTGCACGCGCTGAACTTTGAGACCCTGATCGTGCCGTCGCCGCGACGCTACTGGATCGAGGACGTCGTGGTGATGAACGCAAGCTCGCTGCGGCTTCTCGCGCGCCCGGCGAGAAAGCGCGCGAACACGCCGGCGCTGCTGATCGTCGGCAACGCGGCCTCGCCCGATCCTTTGTATCCGCGGTTGCCGTATGCGGGCGACGAGATCCGGGCGATCGCCGGGCGGTTCGAGCGCCGCCTCGTGCTCGAAGGTCCGAAGGCGACCCCCGCGGCATACGAGGCGTCGGCGCCCGAACGGTTCGACTACGTTCATTTCGTCGCCCACGGCGTGGCCACGCGCAAACGGCCGCTCGACTCCGCGGTCATCCTCGCTGCCGACGCCTCTTCCCGGTACAGGCTCCTCGCTCGCGACGTCATCGCTCAACCGCTCACCGCAAGGCTGGTGACGATCTCCAGCTGCCATGGCGCGGGGACGCGGACCTACGCCGGAGAGGGCGTCGTCGGTCTGGCCTGGGCGTTCCTCCGCGCGGGCGCCGATCAGGTCATCGCCGCGCTGTGGGAAGTGAACGACGTCGCGGCCCCTCGGCTCATGGACGACATGTACGCCGGCATTCGCGCCGGGAAGGACCCGGCGGTCGCACTGCGCGAGGCAAAGCTGCAACTCGTGACCGGGGCCGGGGCGCACCGCCGCCCGCAGTACTGGGCGCCGTTCGTGTTGTACGCGGGAACATAGGCCGGCACGGCAGAAACCGGTGTCATCCTGAACCGGCGGAGCGCGGTGAAGGACCCCCTGCCTCAGGCGCGGGCGTCGTCTTTCGCAGGGGGTCCTTCGCCGTCTCCGCGGCTCAGGATGACAGGTTCGTAGAAAGCGCCGCGAACAGTGTGCGCGGCAAATGTCAGGCGCGCTGCGCCGCCTGAAGCCGCGTCCGGTGAGTCCAACCGGAAACGCGCCGTAAGGCGGAGCAACCAGCGCTGCCGGCCGTGCCGGCCGCTGCCGGCTGTGCCGGCCGCGGTAACATGCACGCTCGCATGCGAGTCACCACGCTGGTCCTCCTCTCGACAGTCGTCCTCTCGACACTCGTCGCCGCGCCGGCGCTCGCCGCCGGCTTCGATTTCCCGACCCAGAGCGCAAAGGCTCTGGCCATGGGCGGGACGTTCGTCGCCCAGGCGAACGATCCGACCGCGATCTACTACAACCCCGGCGGCCTCGGACTCCTCGCGAAGAAGAAGGGAGCCTCGCTCGGGCTCACGACGACGAAGCTCAACGAGTCGCTTTATCAGGGGCTCGCACCCGGCATCGGCGCCGGCACGGTGGGCGAGCAGGAAACCCCGCTGGCGAACGTCCCGCACGTGTTCGGGACCCTGCCGTTCGGTGCACGCATCGTCACCGGAGTGGGTGTGTACTCGCCTTTCCGCATGAGCACCGAATGGGCCGATCCGGACATGTTTGCCGGACGCCGCCTCGCATATCAGTCCGAGCTGAGCTCCCTCGACATCGCGACCGGCGCGGGCGTCGCCCTTGGATCGAGCTTCGGCATCGGCGGGTCGATCATCTTCCGCACCTCGGATTACGGCGCGTCGCGCCGCGTGACCATCCTCGATGCCGGGGTCGAGCGCGACATCGCCACGCTGGAGATGAAGACCGACACAGAGAAGTCGTACACGTGGACCGCGGGCGTGCTGCATCGCATCGGGACGAGCTTCTCGTGGGGTGCCTCCTATCGTGCGGGTCAGGAGACCGAATACAACGGCGTGGGCCGGATGACGCAGATCCTCACCGGCGACGCGCAGCTCGACGACCTGGTGCGCACGCAGTACACGTTCGACGAGGACCTCGCCCTCGGATCCACGCTGCCGCTGCCGGCGCAGGCGACGTTCGGCATCGCGCTCGGATCGGGCCAGCCGTTTCTTCTGGAGCTCGACGTCACGCAGACGGACTGGAAGGACGTGCAGGAGATCGCCTTCGCGTTTCCCGGCAATCCCGAGCTCGATACCGCGTATCCGTTGCAGTTCGAAGAATCGATGACCTATCGCGCAGGTCTCAGCTTCCGCTTCCCTACCGGACCGGAGCTGCGCTTCGGCTACGCGATGGAGGAGAGCCCGCAGCCCGACGAGACCGTCGGCGCGTTTCTTCCGGACGCGGCGCGCAGCACGATCAGCGCGGGCGTCGGTCTGGACTGGCTGAACATCGGCCTGGCGTGGACGACGTACGACCAGCGCATCATCGGCACGAACGTCGATACGTTCAACGGCAACTACCGCGCGAGCGCGTGGACCGTGGCGATCACGGCGACGAAATGACACTGTCATCCTGAGCCGGCACGGCCGGCGGCGCTGATTGGCCAAGCCTTGGGCACGCTTTGCGTCTTGTTTTGCCGGCCTCGTTGAGGGGGATGACATCTTCGATGTCATTAGAAGATCGCAGAGACGGCGAAGGACCCTCTGCGGCCTGCGACGCTCGCGCCCGAGGCAGGAGATCCTTCGCCGCGCTTCGCCGGCTGCCAATGACGTCGAAGACGTCATCGGTGTCATCGAGGCCAGTGCTGGTAGTACAGCGTGCCCAAGGCTTGGCCGACCAGCGCCGCCGGCCGTGCCGGCTTCAGGATGACAGGCGATCTCACTCCGCGCCGACGAACTTCACTTCCTTCCTGATCGGTCCCGTTCCGGAGGCGTTTGTGGCCTCGAGCCTGACGAAAAAGGTACCCGGGCCGGCGTAGACGTGCACGGGGTTCTGGTCGAAGCCGAGCCCGCCGTC
>CAZLGP010000003.1:0-9220 GCA_964558905.1 uncultured Thermoanaerobaculia bacterium
CAGCCCTGAACAAGATCACCAACTGGAGAGCCGGATGCGGGAGATCCGCCCGTCCGGTTCGGAGGGAGGGGGAGGCCGAATGGGCCTCTCCCTACCCCTATCTCCCTGTAGCCCGCTACGCGGGCATTGGGCAACAGGCCCTGAAGCCGGGGGCTATTTCCTTTTGCCGCTGCGAGGGGTCCGAATCACGCGCTGCTTGCGAATGTCCAAACTCCAGGGCCCGCGTAGGGGCCGCGCGGGCGGGACGCCGGCGGTCCGGTCGGCAGCGGAGGCGCTGCCTCCGCACTTCCGTCAGAGCCGCTCCACGATCCTCCGTGCCGTCTGCCTCCACGTCAGAGTCCCACGCACTCGCGCGGACGCGCGCAACCCGCGCGTGCGCGCTTCATCCTGGTGCTCGTACACGTGCCGCAACAGTGACGCCAGGTGATCCTGGTCCGCGTCGGCCCAGCGGTAGCCTTCGTAGTAGGGGCACAGGCTCACCGCGGGGGTCAGCGAGCGGACGCGCAGCGGGTACGTGTCCGCCGGGTCGAGGAAGGCGGTGTGGCCGCCCCAGTCCGTTGCGATTGCCGGCAGGCCGCAGGCGATGGCTTCGAGGAGGGGAAGGCCCCACCCTTCGCCGCGACTGGTGCTGACGAAACAGTCGGCGGATCGATAGAGCGACGCGAGTTGGTAGTGCGGAAGCTCGCGGTTGTAGATGAAGTAGATCCGGCCGCCGTGCTCGTCGAGCCCGAGAGCCCGGATGGCGTTCGGGACGTGAATCCCGGGATCGCGGTGGTTGATCTTGCACACCAGCAGCGCGGACTCATCGCTGCGGAACGTGCGGTTGAACGTCCGCAGCAACAGCTGCGGGTTCTTCCTCTCGCCCCATTCGAAGCTGCTCAGGAACACGTAGTCACCGCGCGGATTCGGCGTGCGGCGGATCGCAGGATGGAAGCGATCGGGGTCGATGCCGAGGGGGATCACGTACACCGGCCGCTTCACGCCGCACGTGATGAGGCCTCGGCGGTTGAACTCCGTCGGCGTCCACACCTCGTCCAGCGCATTCGCCCGACGCACCCAGCTCGCGGGAAAGCCGTCCACCTCGAGCATCGTGAAGCCGATGCTCCGGTGGCCGGCGTTGCGGTCGAAGACGTCGCCCTGTGCGTACGTGACGGCGACTCTCGGGCGGCGCGGCGGGTGGCGAGCGCGGATGATCTCGAGCAGCGGGTCATTCGTCTCGAGCGGCTCGTCGAGCGGGACAGGGGTGCCGGTGCCATACGCGTAGCGGTAGTCGACGCGCACGCTTTCAGCGTCGAGCGCGCGAACGATCTCTCGCGCGCTCATCGAGTAGCCGCTCGCGAAGTTCATCGTCGACTGCCACGTCAGCGCAGACGTATACCTCTCCTCGAGCTTCGCGCCCCATTTCGCGCGGAAGGTGTCCCGGCTGGTCTCGAAGAGACGCAGTCGCGAAACGTCGTCGCCGGCAAGCGAGCCATGCTCGTCGTGCCGCATCGTCACCGCGCCGCAGCAGAGCGTCGTCCACCCCTTTTCCGCCGCGCGCAGACAGTAGTCCGTGTCCTCGAAGAACGTGACGTACTCATCGGACAGGGGTCCGACGTCGTCCAGCATCTCGCGCTTGAGATACGCGCAGGCGAAGACGATTCCCTCGACCTCGCGCGTCTCCGCGAACTGATTCAGATCCGTCTCCTGCGCCCCGATCTGTTGTCCCCAGCAGGTGTCCGCGCGGATGAACGTGCCGGCGTGCAGCAGGCGGCCGTCGCCGAGGATGAGGCGGCAGCCGACGATGCCGTTGCGCGGCGCGGCGTGCGCCGTGTCGTGCAAACGCTCGAGCCACCCATCATGCAGGATTTCCACGTCATTGTTCAGCAGCAGCACGTCGCGCGTACGGTCGATTGCGCGCAGCGCGAGGTTGTTGCCGCGGACGAAGCCGAGGTTCTCTTCGCTGCGCAGTACGCGCACCCAGGCGTACTTCGCGAGCTCGCTCGGTGTCTCGTCGGTGCTGCCGTTGTCGACCACGAGCACGTCCACGCTCGCGAGATCGGTGTGGCGGTGGATGCTGGCGAGGAGGGTGCGTGTCAGATCCCATCGGTTCCACGCCAGGATGACGATCGTGACGGCGCGCATCAGCCGTTCCCGTCAGCCTCGACCCGGGTCCACAGCTCGTCGAGCACCGAGGCGACATCGGACGGGCGGAGCTCGGACAGCGGCTCCATGCGATCGGGCTCGCGAATCCAGCCGGCAACGCGGCCGCCGACGGCAGCCGCGAAGGTGGCGACCTGTTGCTCGGGAATGAGCATGAGGGCGGCGTGCAATCGCGCATACAGCGCGTCGAGAGCACGCCCTCGCTCGACGGCGAGCGTGCGCCAGTAGACGAGATCGTCCTCGCTCACCAGCGCCGTCCCACGAGAGCGCGCAGAACCTGCGCGGCACGCCACGGCCTCGAGCGCTCGATGGCCGTCGCGTAGCTGTGCAGCCTCTCGCGCTCTGCCTCCGCAAGCGCGAGCTGCGCCTCCAGCTTCCGGTTCAGGGTCGCGAGCCGCGCGGCTTCGATCCGCAGCAGCTCGCGCTCGGCCCGCAGGGTCTCGTTCTCGACCCGCAGCCGCGCGGCCTCGGCCGCATGCTCGCTCAACGGGGCACCTCGACCGCGCCGCGACCCTGCGCCTCCTGCAGCTCGGCGAGGTCGCTCTCGACCATCTCGCGCACCAGTTCCTCGAAGGTGACCGTGGGCGACCAACCGAGGACGCGGCCTGCTTTCGATGCGTCGCCGCGGAGCGACATCGTTTCCGTCGGACGCATCAGACGCTCGTCGACGACCACCCAGTCGCGATAGTCGAGATCGACGGTCGCGAAGGCGCGCTCGCAGAAATCGCGCACCGAGTGCGACCGGCCGGTGGCGATCACGAAATCGTCCGGCTCGTCCTGTTGCAGCATGAGGTGCATGGCCCGAACGGAGTCGCGCGCATGGCCCCAGTCGCGCACGGCGTCCAGGTTGCCGAGGCGGACCTCGCTCGCGAGGCCGAGCTTGATCCGGGCCACGCTCGTGCTGATCTTGCGCGTGACGAACTCGTAGCCGCGGCGAGGACTCTCGTGATTGAAGAGAATCCCGCTGCAGGCGAACATGCCGTAGGACTCCCGGTAGTTGAGCGTGAGGTAATGGCCCGCGACCTTGCTGATGCCGTACGGGCTGCGGGGGTTGAACGGCGTGAGCTCGTTCTGCGGCGACTCGCGGACCCGCCCGAACATCTCGCTCGACCCGGCAAAGTAGAAGCGGCAGCGCGGCTGGAGCTGATGGAGCGCGGCCAGGACGAAGTGCGCGCCGTTGACGTTCATGTCCATCGTCGAGAACCCGTCGGCGAAGCTCTCGGCGACGAAGCTCTGCGCGGCGAGGTGATAGCACTCGTCGAGCTCGTGGCGGCTGATGACGTGAAAGATGCTCGGGTAGCTCTCCAGGCTGGCGGCGTGCAGCTCGATGCGGTCGAGGATGTGAGCGATGCGCCGGAAGCGATGCTGCGGGACTTCGAGAGCCACACGTCGCACGATCCCGTGGACTTCATATCCGCGATCGAGCAGCAGCTCCGCGAGGTAGCTCCCGTCCTGACCGGTGATGCCCGTGATCAGCGCCCGTTTGGTCACGGGTGGAGGATAGCAGCTGGGTGCTGGGTGCTGGGTGCTGAGTGCTGAGTGCTGAGTGCTGAGTGCTGAGAACAGGCTGTCATCCTGAGCCGGCGGAGCGCGGCGAAGGACCCCCCTGCATTGGCGACGCCCGCGCCTGAGTCAGGGGGTCCTTCGCCGTCTTCGCGGCTTCAGGATGACAGAGCGGAACGGGCGTGACCAGCACTCGTCCCGAGTTACTCGCGCGGTGAACGACGCAGCTCGCTGATCTCCTGATACACGTCCCACCTGGCTTTCTGCTCGCTCGTCAGCAGCGCTTCGAAGGACGCCTTGAATGTGTCGTGAGCGGCTTTGATCTGTTGGCCGAGACCGTGGTTCGTTACGAGAAGCTGACCGGCTTCCGCGGCGTTCCCTGCTTCGACGGCGGCGCGGAGCTGCTCCTGGTTCGCGCGCAACTGTTCGGCCAGCGGCTCGATGGTCGCACGCAGTGACTCGCGCAGCGGCTGGATCTGCGCGATCTGCGCTTCCCTGAGTCCGAGGAATTCGGCGAGGAGAGGTGGCGGCAGGATCTCGCCGGGACCCTGATGCTGGCCCTGCGGACCTCCCGCGCCCGGACCGCGGCCCGGACCCGGCGCGGCCACGGCCGCGACGGAGATGAGGGTGATGAGGAGGATGTGAATGGAAACACGTTTCATGTGACTGCGTTCTCCTTGCCTCAATCGACGGCCGAAACCCGCGGCCGTTTACATCGACCTCCCACCGCACCTTTTCTCCCGCCAACCGCCAACCGACAACCGACAACCGACACAAATCACATCGCCGTGTGACGTTTCGCATAGGCCGAGTGTGATGCCTCGAAGAACATCGCCTCCATGAGCACGATCATCGAGCCGTTCCGCATCAAGACCGTCGAGCCTCTCCGTTTCACCACCCGCGAGGAGCGTCGCCAGGCGCTGGAGAATGCGGGCTACAACGTCTTTGGCCTGAAGGCGAAGGACGTGCTCATCGACCTGTTGACCGACTCCGGCACGGGCGCGATGTCGGCCGCGCAATGGGGCGCAATCATGCAGGGCGACGAGTCGTACGCAGGCTCGAGATCGTTCGAGCGGTTCGAGAACGTCGTCCGCGACCTCACCGGCTTCCGACACATCATTCCGACCCACCAGGGTCGCGCGGCGGAGCGCATCCTGTTCCACAGCGCGCTGCAGCCGGGCGACGTGGTCTTGAACAACATCCACTTCGACACCACGCGCGCGAACGTCGAGTACGAGGGCGCCGAGGCGCGCGACCTGGTGATCCCCGAGGGACGCCAGCCGTCGCTCATCCATCCATTCAAGGGGAACATGGACCTGGCCGCGCTCGAGCGCGCTCTCATCGAGGACGGCGATCGCATCGTCATGGTCATGATGACCGTGACCAACAACTCCGGCGGCGGCCAGCCGGTGTCGCTCGAGAACCTGAAGGGTGTACGCGATCTGGCGCATCGCCATGGAAAGCCGTTCTTCCTCGACGCCTGTCGTTTCGCGGAGAACGCATGGTTCATCAAGACCCGCGAGGTCGGACAGCACGACCGCACGCCGAAGGAGATCGCGCAGGAGATGTTCCGCCTCTGCGACGGCGCGCTCATGTCGGCCAAGAAGGACGGTCTCGCAAACATCGGCGGCTTTCTCGCGCTCAACGACGACGCACTCGCGCAGAAGTGCCGCAATCTCCTGATCCTGACCGAGGGATTCCCGACGTACGGCGGGCTCGCGGGCTACGACCTCGAGGCGATCGCGCAGGGTCTGGAGGAAGTGCTCGAAGAGGACTACCTCCGCTACCGCATCCGCACGATCGAATACCTCGGCGAGCGCCTGCAGGCCGCGGGCATCCCGATCGTCGTGCCGACCGGCGGACACGCCGTGTACATCGACGCCGCGGCGACGCTGCCGCACATCCCGCCGCTCGAGTTTCCGGGCGTCGCGCTCGCGAACGCGCTGTACGTCGAAGGCGGCGTTCGGGCGTGCGAGATCGGCTCGGTGATGTTCGGCGCCGACCAGCGCGCGGCATCGATGGAGCTCGTGCGCCTGGCGATGCCGCGGCGGCTGTACACACAGTCGCACATCGACTACGTCGGCGAGATCGGCGCGGTGGTGAAGGAGCTCGCGCCGGCGCTGCACGGCTATCGGATCGTGAGCGCGCCGAAGGTGCTGCGGCATTTCACCGCGCGGTTCGCGCCGATCGGGGTGGAGGAGAGCACCAGCATTCTGCCGGCCGCTACGCCGGCATCCTGCCGGCTCGTGTGACGGGCGCCGGCTGGAAGCCGTCGTGGCGCCCGCCTGCCGCCTGGAAGGCGGCGACGCCCGCGTAGCGGGCAAAAGGAAATAGCCCCCGGCTTCAGCCGTCGGCTTCAGCCGGGGGAATTGCGCCGTCAGAGTCCAGCCCGCGTAGCGGGCGACAGGACGACTCTTTCGCCCGCTACGCGGGCTGACCAAGACACCGCGCCCCACCCCCGGCTGAAAGCCGGGGGCTATTTCCTCTTGCCCGCTACGCGGGCGTTAGGCCCCCGTAGCCGGGCTACAGGGAGTAGCCCCGGCTTCACCCTGCGGCTTCAGCCGGGGGAATTGCGACCGCATGGTTCGGCCCGATCCTTCCTCATTCCAGCATTCCTCCTTCCAGCCTTCCGGCCTTCCTCAACCGTCCTTCTTTCAGCACGTTTCATCCGGAATAGCGGACGTTTTGTAATGTTATTAGCACGTCCATGGTCAATACCATTCTGCTGGTCGAGGACGATCCGAACGTGTCTGTCATGCTGTCTCAGCAGTTGATTCGCGCAGGGTATGGCGTGCAGGCGGCCTCGACGATCGAGGTGGCGCGCCAGCGCGCGAAACAGTCGTGGGATCTTGCGATCCTGGACCGGAATCTCCCCGACGGCGACGGCGTCGAGCTGTGCCGCGAGCTTCGCGCGGCGGCGCCGCATGCGTACATCGTGATGCTCACGGGCGTGTCGAGCGAAGCGGGGAAGCTGGAAGGGTTTGCCTGCGGCGCGGATGACTACGTCACGAAGCCGGCGCCGATCCCGGAACTGCTGGCGCGCGTGCGGGCCGGGCTGCGGATCGTCGAGTTGCAGAAGAGACTGCTCGAGCTTTCGCTCACGGACCCGCTGACGTCTCTGCACAACCGGCGCGCGTTCGACGAGCGTCTGGGCGAGTCGTTCGAGCACGCGCGGCGCTACGGGCGGCCGCTTTCGCTCGCGATCGTCGACGTCGATCGCTTCAAGGCCATCAACGATGCTCTGGGCCATGGCGCCGGCGATGCGGTGCTGCGCGGCGTGGCGAGCACGATCGGCAGCCGCACGCGGCAGACGGACTTCGCGGCGCGCGTCGGCGGGGAGGAGTTCGCGATCCTGCTCCCGGAGACGGCCCTGCTCGAAGCGCTGCAGTTCGGCGAGAAGCTACGAGCCAGCATCGCCGCGGAGCCGGTCATCGGTCAGCGCGTGACGGTGAGCATCGGGATCGCGAGCTTCCCGCACTCCCACGTGCCCGGCACCTTCGAGCTCTTCCGCGCCGCCGACCTGGCGCTCTACCGAGCGAAGGAGAACGGCCGCAACCGCGTGGAGATCGAGCGGCGGCGAACACCCCGCGAGAGCTGCGGCGGACGAACGATCGCCACGGGCTGAGGGCTCGACCCTCATATACCATTCCCATTCAGACCGGTCGCAGATTGACTTCGATGGCGGGGGCTTCCTCGCCCGCCGGGGAAATGTTGAAGTGCTGGATCCGGAGCTTCTCGCCGGCATGCACGACGATCCGCCACCGCCACACTTCTTCGCCTGCTGCGTAGGCGCCGTGCAGCGAGCCGCTCTCATCGGCGGCGAAGTTCATCACGTTCGAGCCGGTGTGGAACGTGTCGATCCAGGTGAGAGAGAGACGTCCGGTATGGATGTCCTTGCCGAGGATCATCAGCCCGTCGGAGCGGCTATCGCCGACGTGCGAGCGGTAGTCGATCTGCACGCACGTGCCGTCGAGCAAACGGGAGGTCGTCGCGGTGATCTCGTTCCTGGTCGGTGCCGCGCTCGGGTCGAGCCACGTATCGACGGTTCCGCTCCACTGGCCGGCCTGGATCTCCATGACGCTCATTCTCCTTCGTTCGGGTCTACCGTCGCCGCCGCGGTCAGCTCCGCGGACGCGGCCGCGTACTCCGGAAGCTCGGTGTCGGTGCGGATGTACTGCTCGACGAGATCGCGCGTGTCGTAGACGGCGAGCTTTTCCATCAGGAACTCGAACTTCTGTTCGATGGCCTGAATGATCGGGTCCTTCGCGCTCGCGTCCAGCTCCCACATGCGGCGCTTGAACGGACCGATGGCCTTCTTGCGGGTCTTGTAGACGAACTGCTCGTCCGTCTCTCCGCTCTTGCGCTCGTCGGCGCAGTTGGCGAAGCAGAACTCGCGGATCTCGTTCTTCATCACCGCCGGAAGAGTCGGCGCGTCGAGGATCATGTTCTGGAATCCGGTGGCGAGGTGGATCTCCACGGCGTCGCTCTCGGGGAACCTGTTGAACACCGACTCCGGGAGGGTCGACGCGCCGTGCTGCACGGAGCCGGCGATGCCGAACTCCTCGCGGCAGATGCGCGTGGTCTCGCGAAGAACGTCGAAGTCGATCTTGGCCTCGGCGATCGTGCCGTCGGCCATCGGTACGCCGCCGTGCGACGTGCCGGTCTGCACGGAGATCTTGGCCATGCCCGGATCGCCTCCGAGCTCGCGGCGCACGCCGTCGATGTACGCGCGCACCTCGTCGGGCTGCGTGTTGTACTTGCCGACTTCACCGATCTCGCCGCCGATCGAGACGTCCACGCCTTTCGGCTGGCGCCCGCGGATGTACTTCGTGAAGTGCGCGGTGTAGGTGTAGTTCGTCCGCTGCTGCTCGTCGCGCGTGGGGAAGGAGAGATCGACGAGCGTCGAGGTGTCGATGTCGATGTTGTAGAACTCCGCGGCGATGGCCTCGTCGATGAGCGACTCGAGCGCCTTCACCTCGGACGCTTTCCCTTCGGGCGTGGCCCACTTCTTGGCGCTGGCCTGGAAGTGATCGCCCTGGATGAACACGGGGCCTTTGTACCCTTCCGCGAGAGCCGCGCCGAGAACGCAGGCGGCGTATTCGCCCGGCCTCTGTTCGGTGTAGCCGATCTCGGAGCGGGCGATCTCGAAGATGAACGGGCCGACGTTGTGACGCATCGCGGCGCGGAAGAGCGCGCGGGCGACGTCGTACGTCAGCGCGCGGATGTTGAACGCGGGGACGGTGAACTTCCGCGTGACGTCGTTGCGACCAATGGCCTGGTAGAGAGCGTAGATCGACGACGGGACCGCACCCGCACGGCGCGCGCGCAAATGGATCTGCCGTCGTGCTTCCGCCTTGGCCGCCTCGTCGCTGCTGAAGACGGCGGTGTACACCAGGTCGTCGACCGAGCGTGCATTCGAAAGGGAATTGAGTGACTCGTGAATCACAGATGGCCTCCGGCGAGGCACTCTATCAAAGGCAGCGCCAGGGCGCAGTGCGCAGGGGGCAGAGTTGGCGGTTGGCGGTTGGCGGGGGAGGACGATCGACTCGTCGTCGTGGTCGGCCGGGGGCCCCGC
>CAZLGP010000004.1:0-30529 GCA_964558905.1 uncultured Thermoanaerobaculia bacterium
AATGATCCGCCCCGGAGGGGCGGCAGAGAACCTCTTCCGCCCCTCCGGGGCGGACTTCCTGCACGCCGTCTTCTTCCGGTGGCGGCGCTCCGCGCTCGCCACCGGCTACCCTCTGCCGCGCCTCCGGCGCTGATCAGGCCAATCTCTCCGCATCGAGTGGGGAGAGTCGCTGAACGCCAACAAGACGACGCCCTCGCCTAAAGTGAACGCCATTGCGGCTTCGGCCGGGGGATTGGAGTTTTGGACATTCATGCCGTTAGCGCGTTGTCGAGAGATCCCGCTTCACGTTACCCCGTAGGCTGATTCGGAGCCCGCGTAGCGTCGGTTTAAATAGGGTCACCTCAAATCTCTACTTACCTGGCGTAGCGGGCCCGGCTTCGATCGCACCACGATCGGCTCGAGCTCACCGGCAGGCGTTTTCAATTCTGAGCCAGGACGACGGCATCCACGCC
This sequence comes from uncultured Thermoanaerobaculia bacterium, assembly GCA_964558905.1. Taxonomy (GTDB): domain Bacteria; phylum Acidobacteriota; class Thermoanaerobaculia; order Gp7-AA8; family Gp7-AA8; genus QHVT01. The sequence continues at coordinate 453 of CAZLGP010000004.1, forward strand.
GGCCTGAGTCAGGCGTCCCGCGAGGCTCACCGCGGCTTGCCGCGACGCGAGCGGGGCGGTGCGGACGAGTGTCAGAGTGCCGTTCGACGCGAGCACGACCTGGACGCCCGCGGCCCGGGCGCGCGACGCGGCCGCGACGGCATTCGCATGAATGCGGAACGCTCCGATCTGGACGATGTGCTCATCCAGCCTGGCCACGCGCTCGCCTCGAGCCTCGGTGCGCACGGTGCGCACGGCACCGTCTGCGATCGCCGGAACGAGGTTCACTTCGAGCGTTGCGGGACCGCGAGGAACGTCCACGCGCTGCACCATGCTGCCGCTGGTGAGCGTCATCGCCCCAGGCGGCAGGGAGCGGATCGAAAAGCGACCTCGATCATCGGCAACGACACGGCGCCCGTGCGGGTGGATGACGATCTCGGCGTGCTCCGTGGCGCGGCCGCTGATCGTGCGATGTGCGCGCACGAAGACCTGCACTGTCCGAGGCTGTGCCTGGTCGAGCATGACCGCGCCCACTTGCGACTCGACGATCGAGTAGCCGGCGGGAAGAGAGTCGGCAGCGATCGCCAGCTGCCACTCACCCGGTGCGGCTGCCAAGGTGAAATGGCCATCGCTCGAGCTCTCCGCCATCAGCTCTCGGCTCCCGCGTGAGAGTAGGAGACGCAGACCGCCGACGCCGTCGCCCGCGTCGTCGACCACGCGTCCGAGGAGACGCGCGGGGGTCGAGGCGACTCCAAACTGCACGCGATCGCCGGGCTCGGCCTCGATCCGCGATGGTGTCGTGAAATAGGCATCCGGCCTTTCCGGAACGCGGGCGATGACGTGGTGCGCTCCGCGGGGCACGCCGGTGAACGCGAACGTGCCGTCATCGCGCGTCCGCATGCGGCGCGTCCCATCGAGCTCTACTTCCGCGGAGATGCCTGTGCCGTCGCTGCGTCCGTCGAGGTCTTCGTCCACGAAGACCACCCCGGAGATCGTGCCGTGGCCGCCGAAGAGGGTCGGCAGGCCATCGAAGCGCTGCCGCAGGCCGGCCTCGAAGAACGGCTGGACGCGCGGGGCGGCCGTCGAAGTATCGCTTCGCCAGTAGCTCCAGGAGCCGAAGACGTCTGTCGACTCGCCGAGGCGGCGCGAGTACGAGAGCGTGGCGATGAGGGTCGTCGTTCGCGCGGCCACGCTCTCGGTGACGTTGCGCAGGACGCGGGCGCGAAGCTGGTGGCGGCTTTGCGACGTGCCCAACCAGGCTGCTTCGAATCCGACCTGCATCCGTGTCGGAGCGAGATCGAGAGTGACTCCATCGATGAAGCCGAGCTCGCGCAATTCCGCCTGCTCGCGCAACGCGCGCGCGACGTCGGACGGCGAGGTGGCGATGATCCCCAACTCGACGAGCGCGAGCGCGAGATCGGGACGCTCCGAGAAGATGACATCCAGCGTCGGAGCGTTGCGTTGCCGATCGATGAATGCGCTGGTGTAAACACGCCCGAGGGACAGGCGCCCGGCGACCCGGAACCCATGCCCGCCTTCGTTGTTGAACGCGCGCGTGAAGCGATAGAGCGCGGCCACGCCGCCGCGATCGAAATCGACGCGCACACCCGCCGGGAACTGCAGCGTACGCCGGCCGTCAAAACTGGCCCAGGCTCCGCCGCCAGTCAGAGAGAGCGTGTCATTGAGGCGATGATCGACGTCGGCCGCTCCGGAGATGACCCGCATCCCGAACGCGTCGGTCGCCGACCACGACGTCGTCGCCGTGGAGCCGCGTCCATACGTGTGCGTCCACGAGGCATCGCCGAAGAAGCCGCGTGCCGTGGCCGTGCCGGCAATGGCGAAGTCCTCCGGTCTGTAGCGGAGTGCGGCCCGAACGCGGTCGAGGCCGCTGTCGTATGCGACCTCCGCCGCTCCGCCGAGGCCGTTGCTGAACCCGAGCTCACCACGGATGAAAAGGCGCTCGGGCTCGACGTAGTCGTAGAGCACCGACGCCACCGTTCCCTGGCCGCGAATGGCGAACACACTCGGCGTGAGCGTCGAGCGCGCTCCCGTACGGAACGCGTATCCGCCGCCGGCGACGAGCTGTCGCTCCACGGGGATGAGGAACGATCGATACGTCGCGTAGGCGGTATAGCCTGCATGCAGTCGCCAGTGGTCGTCGCGATAGTGAATGCCGCGAAGAGGCGTGGCCTCGAGCGTGAGAGGAGAATGGTCGACGTCGCGATCGAAGAGGGTCAGCTCGCGACGACGCGTGAAAATGCGGTAGGTGGCGCCGGCGACGGTCGTCTTCGCGCGGTCCCCCCGCGGCTCGCCGGCGTGATGGATCGCGCGTATCCCGGCTTCGACGCGTCCGGTCTTGTTCTCGCGGGTGACGTTGACGCTGCTCTGGATCTCGCTCGCCGCACTCGCGTAGCGAACCTCGGCCGTGGCCTGATCGATCCGCGGCGTGATGCGAGCGGCGGCAGCGGAGCCGGCCCGGGCGCTCACCACGACGTCGTAGGAACGCTCACCGGTGACGCTGACGATGAGGATCGTCGTGCGCCCGACGCCGCGAGCGAAGAGGGTTACGTTGCCCTGTTGGGCGATGACGTCGACGACCGCGGGATCGATCGACCACGCGGCCGTGACGCCGAATACCCGGACCGTCTGGGTCTCTCCCGCGGTGAGGGCCATGGCCGGACTGCTCTCGGCGCTCGCACCGATCGCAAAGACGAGCAAGAGAGCGAGCGACCATCCGCGGCGGGCGTTCACTGAATCAGTACCTCGGCGGAACGGCTCAGCGAGCGCCCCTCGTAGTCGTAGGTGACGAAGAGACGATACCGTCCCGGCTGGAGCTCGCCGCCGTACTCGCCGTCGATGCTCATCGATTCTCCGGGCATCAGGCGTTGCGGACGAAGCTCGGTCTTGCCGACCAGCGTTCCGTGCCCGTCGAGCACCACCAGCATGCCCCTCGTGACGAACGGCTCGCGGCCGGTATTCGTGCAGGCTCCGCTCACGCCGAGATTCGTGGCCGCGTTCTGCGTCCGGACCTCGAGCGGCGCGGCCGTGAGCTCGTGGTCGTCCGAGACGGTGAACGTGAGCAACGTGCCGAGAGAGGCGGACATCGGCACGTGGCCGCTGAGCACCTTGTTCGTCCCGCGGAAGAGCGCAACGATCGCGCGCTGCCGCGTGTCCGGTGGCAGCGTCACGGTGACCGTGACGGCTGCGGTATCCCCTGGGGCGACGTCGATGTGCTTCTGCGAGAAGACGGCCGTGGCGGCGATGCTGCCGGCAATCGATCCCGCGTCGGCGAAGGTGCGCTTGCCCTCGCGTACGACGACGTCCTGAGCGACGAGATCGAACGAGAAGGCCCGCGAGGTGCCGTTGCGGAACGTCAGAGTCTGGGTCGTGCTCTGCCCGAAGTCACCGCGGAGCATCACCACCGCGGGACTGAGCGAGAGCATTCCGTCTTCGGCGCCGTAGGCGGCGAGAGGCAGGAGAGCGAGGGCGAGCAGCGCGAAAATTCTGTTCATGGTCATTCGGTCGTGACTTCCCAGCCGATGGCGGTCTGCAGCGGGCCGTCCGCGGCGCTGACCGGGACTTCGAGCTCGATGCGATGGGTGAAGGGGACGCCGACCGGTGCGTTTCTGCGGATCACCCGGGGCACCGTGGTGAGGGCGATGCCGTCGACGCGAATCGTGCAGCGCGGATCGAGGGTCTCCACGAAGGCGCGGATCGTGGCCGTGCCGCGCGCTTCCCGGGAGGGCTCCCCGATGCGGATCGTCACCTGCCGTGCGGAAACGGTCGAACGCTTCGAGCCGCCGTGCCACACGATCGTGCCTGCGTCGACCACCCCCGCCGTGCCGACGAACGTGATCGCTGGCACGAGGGAGGGAGGGGAGACCGCCAGCACGCGTCGGCGGCCTCCCGCATGGGCGTGGAGGGGCAACAGGAGAAGTGAGGCGAGGAGGGCGAGGACCGTTCCGATCGTCATGCGCGTGCTCATCAGTCGGTCTCTGCGTGGTCGGCCGGCAGGGCTTGGTTGCTCCGCCTAATTCGAGGTTGCGGTGAAGTTGATGGCGTTGTCGACCGCGGCGGCGGCGGCGCTGTCCGCGACGACGACGTCCCACGAATACGAGCCGGTCGACGCGTACGTGCCGGTCGAGGTGAGCGTCGTGGCCGCGGAGTCGCTGAGGGTCGAGCCATTCAGCTTCCAGACGATGCCGCTGGAAGGCGCGGAGCCGAGCTGCGCGGTCAGGGTGTAGTCGGTGCTGGTCAGGTTGGCCTTGTCGACCTTCACGCCGACCGTCGACGAGAGCGTCCAGTCGGATGCGCCGCGGGCGAGGGTGAACCCGGTCGGCGCCGAGCTGTACTTGCTGATGTTGCCGAGGGCGGACGTCGCGGCCGCGGTACCGGTGCCGCTGGTCGTACCGCCGGCGGATTCGATGGTGAGGTTGATCGAGCTCTCGACCGTGCCCGTGACCGTGAGCGTGCCTGAGCTGGTGGCTGCCGAGGCGACGGCCGCAAACAACATCGTGATTGCTACAACGAGGACTGCTCTCTTCATTTCTTTCTCCTTCGGTTGTGACTGTCGGGGAAGAGTCCATTGGAGGACTCGGGAAAATACATGGGTTTCAAAGAAACTTACGGATGTGCGGTGCGGGGAAAAAAAGTCGGAGACGGACGGCGCGCTGAGCACCGGTTGGACGACACGACAGCGTCCGAAACGATCGGATCGGGAAGCAGGACAGCCACGCTCACGCCGTCTTCTCCATCACCACGCGGCCCGTCACCAGGTTCAGGGTCTCGAGATAGAAGCGCACGTCGTGGGAGTTGAGCGAGTAGAGAACGCGGTCGCCGCCGCGCCCGGTCGCGCTCATCACGCCGCTGCCGTCGTCCCGAATGTAGAGTGCGTCCCCCGCGAACTCGAGCGGGAGAGCAGTGAGCAGATCGAGGAATTCACCCGACGCACCGGAGCGGTCGACGATCAGGCGGCCGATGTCGAGCCCCAGATCCGTCCCCGCGCGGAGCGCGAGGTGGAGGGAATTCGTCGAGTCGACGAACGCGACGGCCTCCTGGGTGCACGGCGTGTAGTTCCAGTCCATGTCCGGTTTGCGGACGTCGCGGGCGATGAGAGTCAGTCGGCGATTGGGCATGCGAGTCACCTCAGAGCTGCAGAAGTCCGGCACTGAAGCCGGCGGCGAAGGCGGGAATGACGAGCAGCAGCAGCACGCGCCAGCTCGTCCGCCCGGTGCGAAGATCCGCGACGGTATTGACGATCAGCTCACTCATTGAGCTTCTCCTCCGTTCACCGGCGATGCCGGCAGTACGATCCATCGGAAACTGAACCCGTCCAGCGGGCTGACTCCGTCTTCCAGCGGCAGCTTCCGGCCGTCGACGGTGTAGTGCTTCACGCGCGGAAGCGAGATGACCTCGATGAAGCCTTCGCGCGGAATCGTGAACGTCTCTCCCGCGTAGCCGAACTGCTGTCCCGGCCGGCCGGCGATGTGATAGCCGACGACCTTGATGGCGCAGGTGACCTCCGGCGCGTTTTGCTGTTTGTTCTTGTAGTGGGCGAACAATGCGCCGAGATCGACTTCGATGTTGATTCCGAGCGTAAGAACTGCGGCGAGTAGCATGGCAACCTCCTCTTGGACTCGTAGGGCTCTAGTCCAAGGAAGGGACCACCTGCCGAAAGCAGGCTAAGTGTCATGACGTCAACAATTTGGTTGGAGCTGCTGATTTAAGGACGTGTTCGAATCTCGAACACGTGTACGATTCGCGCTTCAATGGCCGAGCTTCGCGACCGCGTACTGATCGTCGATGACGATCCGACGATTCTCGCCGGACTGACCGCGCTCCTGGAGGATGACTGGGAGGTTCGCTCGGCGGATACGGGGCGGACGGCGATCACGACCTTCGCGGAGTTTTCGCCGGACGTGGTGCTACTGGACGTGCATCTGCCGGACACCACCGGCATCGAGCTCCTGCACCAGCTGAAGATGTACTCGGAGACGGCGGCGGTGATCATGATGTCCGGAAAGGGCACGCACGACGCGGTCATCGAGTCGATGAAGCTGGGAGCGGAGACCTTCCTGCTGAAACCGTTCGACTACGCGACGCTGGCGGCCACGCTGGAACAGGTGCGCCGGATCCTGTCGACGCGCCGGGAGCTGGTCGCGCTGCGCCGCTCGGAAGAGGGGGGGGAGCGGCTGGCGGGCGTTTCGACCGCGGTGACGCAGCTGAACGAGATTCTCGGACGCGTCGCCCGAGCGGCTTCTCCGGTCCTCGTCGACGGAGAGTCGGGGACCGGAAAGGGAGTGATGGCGCGCCTGATCCACAACCGCTCCTCCCGCGCTCGGGCACCCTTCGTCGACCTCAATTGCGCGGGACTGTCGAAGGAGTTGCTGGAATCGGAGCTCTTCGGACATGAGCGGGGGGCGTTCACGAGCGCCACGAACACGAAGCCGGGGCTCTTCGAGATCGCGGGCGAGGGGACGCTGTTCCTCGACGAGATCGGCGAGATGGAGCCGACGGTTCAGGCGCGTTTGCTGAAGGCGCTCGAGGAGAAGCGGTTCCGGCGTGTGGGCGGGATCCGCGACCTGCGCGCCGACTTTCGTCTCGTCGCGGCCACGAACCGCGACCTCAACGCCGAGGTGGCGGCCGGACGCTTCCGGGGCGACCTGTACTACCGACTGAACGTCGTGCGCCTGCACATGCCACCGCTTCGCGAACGGATGGAGGATCTCCCGATCCTCATTCAGGAGATCCTCCGGCCGCTGGCCAGGGACATGGGACGTCCGGTGCCGAAGGTGAGCGCGAACGCGCTGAAGAAGCTGAAGGGCTACCCGTGGCCGGGCAACGTCCGCGAGCTGCGCAACGTTCTCGAGCGCGCGATGATCACGATGGCCGGCGACGAGATCCTCAGTGAGGACGCCGTCATCGAAGCGCCCGCCATACAGGGCAACGCGAGCTCCGGCGGCCCCACGGAGGAGTGGGAGATCCAGCCGCTCGACGACGTCGTCAGTTCGTACATCGCGGCGGCCGTGAAAGCGACGGACGGCAACGTCCGCAAAGCCGCGCGGCTCCTGAAGATCAGCCCCTCGACGCTGTACGCGAAGATGAAGGGGAAGAGCTAGGACCAGGCTAGTGAAACGCGGGAAGAGCCACCGTCACGGTCGTTCCGGATGGCGAGCTTTCGAGACGAACCGAGCCGCCGTGATCGTCGATGATCCTCTGCACGATCGCGAGACCGAGGCCGGTGCCGCTCCGCTTGGTCGTGAACAGCGGCTCGAAGATCCGGCCCGCGACCAGCGGATCCACGCCCGTTCCGGTGTCGCTCACGGCGATCTCCACCGACTCACGTTCCGGCGCCGCCGGTCGTCCCGCGAACGACAGCCTTCCACCGGCCGGCATCGCATCGCGGGCATTCATGGCCAGATTCATCAGCACACGCCGGAGCTGGTCCGGATCCGCGTAGAGCGTCAGCGTCTCCGGCTCGACCGACCAGTGAATGTCGATCGGCGCGAGTGTGGGGCGTAACTCGTCCGCGAGGTCGGCGAGAAAGGGCGCGAGCGCAACCGACTTGATCGCCGGGGGGTGAGGTTGCCCGAAGGCCAGGATCTCACCGATCAGAGAGTTCCCCCGGCTGACGGCACTCAGGATCTGCCGGACGGCATGCGCGGCGCCCGGCTCCTTGCACGTTCTCCCGAGGATCTCGGCGTAGGTACGGCACACCATCAAAACGTTGTTGAAATCGTGGGCGATGGACGCCGCCACCTCGCCAAGGCTGCGCAAGCGCTCGACTCGCTCGGCCCGTGCGGCCATCACAGCCAGGCGGAGGAGCTGCCGCCGGACGAGGAAATAGAGGCCGATGGCGGTCACGGCGACGAAGAGGAGGCCTTTCGCGGCGCCGACGGCGATCATCGAGGGGGCACTGTGACCGAGAGTGCCGAAAACGACGTCCGTGATCAGGATCCACGCCGCGGCAACTCCGGCGTAGCTCAGCGCGATGAATCGCGCCGACTCCCGATCGTGGGTCGGATCCTCACGTGCCGCCAAGCGTCGTACCCACCATCTACGGTGTGACGCCGGGAGCGATTTCCCTACCTGACGACTGGCCTCGCGCGGGAGAATCCTGCGCGGAGGACGTCTTAGCCGGCGGCTCGACCGCAGGCCGTAGGAGCCTGCGCGGCTGAAATGTCAGGCGCGCTGCGCCGCCCGAAGCCGCGACGTTGAATGCATGGGAAGTGTGCCGTAAGGCGGAGCACCAGCGCTGCCGGTCCGTGCCGGCTCCACCGCTTTTGCATAGACGCGAGCGACGTGTTGACCTATATTCGCGAGTGGGTTCGGTGAGAGTCTCGGCAGCTCTCCCAAGCGGATCACCAGTCGCGGGCCTGCGAGTCTCTATTTCCACGGCTGATCGACGACGGCTACCCACAGCCGTCCATGCGCCGATCTCGAGCCGGACCCACTCATCGCCCCGGCGATCTCCGCGACACGGATCGCTCGACGTCCTGAATCGCAAAGCCTCAAAGTCTCAAAGGGGCCCCCGTCCACACTCTTTGAGACTAGACTTTGAGGCTTCCCGACGTCCATCGATCAGCGCGCGAACGTGGCCGCCCGATGCTGCTGTGCTCAACGATACCGGTACCGCCATTGTTCAACCAGGATGCGCAGGCGGCCCCACGCGATGCTGCTCAAGCCGGAGCGCCACCACCATGCTCTACGTCTCACCATGATGATGCCCCCGGCATTGTTGTGGTACGAGTCATCGTTGGCAGGCCACGTGGGAATCGGCGACGAGCTGAACGCGGAAGACTCCGGGTGACCGGAAGGACGATCGCCAGGTGCCGGCGACGATTCTCTGCTGATCGGGCGTTCATTGATCCTCGTCCTGCCAGGTGGAAGGATCCTCGGGGTCGAAGCCCTTCGGGGCATTCGGTCGAGTCCGGGACCTTGAACTGGGATTGCGCCTGCCATCCGCAGCGGATTTGCCGGCAACGAGCACACTCCAGGATCTGTTCTACTCACCTGTAGGTCCAATGTCAGTCCCGCTGCGGCGGCTCGTATTTGAACCGCTCGTGCATGTCCGCAGGGCAGGGCCGCGATTCTGCGAGCGACGCCTGCACGTCGTGGGTCATCAGGTGCCACGTGACCGCCGATTCATGCGTCACGATGCGCACGCCGAGGAGTGTGTCTCCGCGAGGAAAAACCGTGGGCTGGCCGCGGTCGAAGGGCGGCGGCGTGAATTTGTTTTCGCGGCCGATTGCGATCCTCATCGGCTCCTGGGTGTAGTTGTGATAGCCGAACCAGAAGATGTGCTTGCCGTCGTCCGTGTTCTCCACGCAGATCGCAAATGGCTCCGTTTCGATCAATTCGTTGTTCAGGCGTTTGATGAAGTGAACGATTTCCTCGCGAGTCCATATGTGCGTATCGAGCAGGTCCTGGGCCTCTTCGCGAAGGTAAGGGGACAGCCCTTCCCTTGCAAGTTGCGTGAGGATGCTTTTCGCGCGTTGCTTTGCCTGAAAGGCGCCCTCCGCGTCGCTATCATCGACGAACTTCGACGAGCGAGTAAGCTCATCTCGCGCGATCCCGAGGCGATACCGGTCAGCCCACGCTCGATCTGGCTGTTTTGCGAGAGTTGCCGTGTAAGCAGCGATCGAGACATCTGGATCATTGGTCTTTGGGTCGTTGAAGCAAAACGCAGCGTAGCGGGAGCTCGGATGCTCTGCCCAGATGCGGCTGCCGAGCGAATCTCCCCAGAGCGTGGGCGACAGGAGTTGCTTGATCAGCTCCCAGACCGCGGCGTCTTCGCCCTCCGGCGTCTCGACGACATACGTCGCCTCGTTCGACAGGATCGGATCGGTCAGCCCCCCGCGCTGATCGGCTACCCGGTCCAACCCTTCCAGAAGGTCTGAATTGAGCTTGTCATGTGCGACGAGCTGAAAGCGGTAGGTTCCAGGGGACAAGAGGCGCGAGTCTGCTGTGACCGGCGACGCCGGGCCGGCCCAGAAGGAGAGGTCCCGGGTCTCGTCCGGTGCGAGCAGGATCGACGCAGCATCATCGTCGTCCGACCTGAACCAAGTAATCCGTACGTAGGGGGGCGGTCCCAAGTGGGCGATGAAGGGCTTCCCGTCAGATGGCATTACCTGTAAGGCGACGGTGAGCGGCAGTTCCGCCGGGGTCGAACTAGTGTTGACCGCCTCCACGCGCAGCGACGGCGCGATGAAAGGTAACTGCGACGGCGGCTCGACCCAGATCCGGAGCACGACCGACGCCTCGACTCGGAGGGAGGCGAGGACGAGGAGGAGAGCACAGGCGGTCTTCTTCACGTCAGTCCCTTTGCGGCGGCTCGTATTTGAACCGCTCGACGCAAACGACGAACGGCCGTACTTCCTTCAGCTCGCCGTTGGCGATCTTGATCGCCCGGGTGATTCCCTCGCGTGTCCATAGTCTGGTCTCGATGAGTGCCTGAGCTTCTTTGCGAACGTAGGGATGCAGGCCTTCCCTGGTCAGTTACGTGAGGATCGTTTCTACGTGATTCGACGCTGCCATCGCGGCCTCTGAATCGCGTGCGTCGACGAACGACGCACGCGTGAGCTCATCTCGCGCGATCCCGAGGCGATACCAGTCGGCCCACGCTCGGGTTGGCTGTCTTTCGAGAGCTGCGGTGTAGGCTGCGATCGAGACATCCGGATCAGTGGCCTTTGGGTCGTTGATGCAAAACGCAGCGTAGCGAGAGGTCGGATGCTCGGACCAGATGCGCTGGCCGAGCGCATCGCTCCAGAACGTGGGCGAGGGAAGGTGCTTGATCAGCTCCCAGACCACGGCGTCGTCGCCCTTCGGCGTCTCGACGACGTACGTCGCCTCGTTGGAGACGATGGGATCGAGCAGTCCAGGCTGATCTGCTGCCAGGTCCAGCTTTTCCAAAGAGTCCGAATTCAGCTCGTCATGCGCGACGAGCTGAAAGCGATACGTACCCGGGGAGAGGAGGCGCGAATCGGCCGCGAACCAGACCGGCGACTCCGGGCCTGCCCAGAAGGAGAGGTCGCGTGTCTCCTTCGGCGCGAGCACGATCGACGCGACATCGTCATCCGAGCGGAACCACGTCACGTGGTCGTTGCCCCGCAGTCCCGTGTAGGCGATGAACGGCTTCCGATCTCCCGGAGGAATGACCTGGAGAGCAACGCTCCGGGGCAGTTCGGCAGGTTCCGAGCCGTTGTTTACGGCCTCCACGCGCAGCGACGGCTCGATGGCCGGCAACTGCGACTGCGGCTCGACCCACAGCCGGAGCGCGACCGCGGCATCGGCTCGGAGCGAGGCGAGGGCGATGAAGAGAGCACAGGCGGCATTCTTCACGTCAGTCCCGTTGCGGCGGTTCGTATTTGAACCGCTCGTGCATGTCCGCAGGGCACGGCTGGGTCTTTGCGAGCGAAGCCTGCACGTTGTGGTTCATCAGGTGCCACATCACTGCCGGTTCGTGCGTCACGATGCGCACGCCGAGGCGGGTTGCGTGGGGAGGAAAGGTGGTCGGCTGACCGCGGTCGAACGGCGGCGGCGTGAACTTGTTGTCGGGGCCGATGGGGATCCTCATCGGTTCCATGGTGTGGTTTTCATACCCGAACCAGAAGATGTGTTTTCCGTCGCCGGTCTTCTCCACGCAGATGGCGTGTGGCTGCGTTTCCGTCAACTCGCCCTTCAAATCCTTGATGTAGCGGACGATACCCTCACGGGTCCATGTGTGCGTGTCGAGTAATTGCTGCGCTTCGTTACGAAGATAGGGGGACAGTCCCTCCTTCGCGAGTTGCGTGAGGATCGTTTTGGCGTGGCGTCTTGCTTCGAAGGCGCCCTCCGCATCGCGAGCGGAAGCATGGATGAAGCTCAATGAGCGACTGATCTCCTCTTCGGCGATCCCGAGGCGGTACCAGTCGGCCCACGAAGGGCTTGGCTGTTTTTCGAGAGTCGCGTTGCGAGCGGCAATCGAAGAGACCGGATCGCTAGTGTTCCGTTCGCCGAGGCAAAACGCGGCATAGCGTGAACTCGAATGCTCGCCCCAGATGCGACCGCCGAGCGGATCTCTCCAGGATGTGGGCGTCTGGAGCTGCTTGATCAGCTCCCAAACCACGGCGTCTTCGCCCGTCGGCGTCTCGATGACATACGTCGCCTCGTTGGAGACGATCGGATCGAGCAGGCCCGGCTGATCTGTTGCCAAGTCCAGCTTTTCCAAGAAGTCCGAATTCAGCTCGTCGTGGGCGACGAGCTGAAAGCGATACGTACCCGGGGAGAGGAGGCGCGAATCGGCCGCGAACCAGACCGGTGTCTCCGGGCCGGCCCAGAAGGAGAGGTCGCGGGTCTCCTTCGGCGCGAGCGCGATCGACGCCGCGGAATCGCCATCCGAATGGAACCATGTCACGCGGTCGTTGCCCCGCAGTCCCGTATAGGCGATGAACGGCTTCCGATCGCCCGGAGGAATCACCTGGAGAGCAACGCTCCGGGGCAGTTCCGCAGATTCCGAGCCGTTGTTCACGACCTCCACGCGCAGCGAGGGTTCGATGGCCGGCAACTGCGACTGCGGCTCGACCCAGAGCCGGAGCGCGACCGTGGCATGGGCGTCGAACGAGGCCAGGGCGGTGATGAAGAGAGCACAGGCGAAAGTGGTGCTTCGTGTCATTTTGGTGTCTCCCTTGGCTTCTGTTCATTCTGCGGCACCGGCTCGGCGCGTCTGCGGATGCGCAGGTATTCACTGTCGACTGCTTCTTTTCCCTTGACGACGAACTTCTTGTAATGGAACCCAACGATGCCGTCGTGTGCCTCCGGATACGAGAAAATGCCGTCTGTCATCGTGCAGTACTTCGTAGATTGTCCCACCATGAGCAAGGCAGTTCCCACGGCCTTGTGCCCGCAGTGGCCGCCGAGGGCCTGGTCATTGGGCCCCTCGTGATTCACCAGCCATTGGTGGGCAAGCTCGTGGACCGTCGCCTCGGCGATCCTGGTCTGTTTTCCGATGGTTTGGATGGCAAGCCAGGAGTCGTTGAAGTTGCTGGCCACCCTCGCAGTCCCCAGGGTGGGGGCGCTCTTCGGCGGTGTCCAGAACTTGCCGGTCGTGAAGAGAGCCTGATGGTTGGCTTTGGCGACGCGCTCGATGCCTTGTCGTTCGGCGTTGCGGAGCCACTTCCGCGTCATCCATTCCCGTTGATGACTGTCGAGGCCTTCGCCTCCCAGGACCAACTTGGGAGGCAGTACACCATCGAAGAAAATCCGCGGCTGTATGAAGAGTAGATCGGAGTCGGAGGCCGTGGCGTCGGTGAGCCAGACAAACTCCGCGAAGGCCTGCTCGAACAGCGCGTTGACCAGTGTGCCGCTCGCGAGCAGGAAGTCGGTGGCGCGATCTCCTGTCACGACTCCGACGGCGTCGGCGAGATAGGTTCGCTTCTTCCCGTTGATTTCTTCCGGTCCCGAATATGCCCGCAGCAGCCCCGGTAAATTGGAATTCGGATCGAGGATGAGACTGCCCGACTCTGGCTCCGAGCTGAACATGCTCAGCCAGCCAGACTTAGGTTCCTTTCGGACCTTGACCACCGTCGCTCTTTCCTCGGTGGCGAAGTCGCCCGACTTTGCATCCACCCTCGCCGCATGGAGCAAACGTATCTCGAACGGCGGATTCGGAAGATCGCCCACGTCATCCACTGGGATTTCCTTCGCTCCTGCCGGAACATCGGTCGTCAGGAACGCCCCCTTCCGGAACATCTTGTGGTACTCCACGTACACGCGCTTCCAGGCCGTGAACACCGGGCTCTTGGGGCAGGTGAGGGCGCAGGGGAAGCTCTCGCTGCCGCTGGCTTCGATCTGGTAGTTGTCGCCCGCGGCGAATGACGTCACCAGCAAGGTGACGGAGACGCGGCCGGAGGCGTCGCTGACGGCGGTGGTCGTGGTCTTGCCGGCTTCGTTGAGCGAGCCTGGCCCGTCGGCGTTGTCGCCGAACTTGTCGTCGTCGGCCTGCTGGACGTAGGGCGCGGTGTCGGGCGGGTCGATCAGCCGGAAGTGGATGGTCTTGCCGGGAGCGGGCTGATTGTTGACGAGTACCGTCGCCTGGACGCGAATCGCGCCGTCCTGGATCTGGAGGGAAGACGGGTAGGGGTAGTCGCCGTAGTTGTGGGTGAGGACTCGCGTGTGCACGGGCAGGACCGCGTCGAAGGTGATCGACGGCTCGGGGTCGGGCGGGGTGTAGCGGATGTTGTCGAGGTTGATGATGTTGTTGAAGTTGCTGATCCCGGACGGCGGCGGTGCGGTGAAGATCGTGATCAGGGATGCCGGTCCCGGGACCGTGACCTCGTGCTTTGGCGGATAGATGTCGGCGATCGAAGCCGGTATCGGCAGCGTCTGGACGAGTGTTCCCAAGCCGACGGTGCCTTGCCACACCTGGATGGGCATGAGCTCGAACAGAATGATCGAGCCGCTTCGGCCGTCGACGTCGAAGGAGATGTCGGTCGATCCCGGCGGGAACTTCAGCTCGATGGCGTTGCGATTGCGGGCCTGGTACCACGTGCCCAGTGAGTCCGTGCGGTGCAGGCCGCCGCCGGCGAAGAGCACACCGTGCCAGGTGAACGGCGGCAGGGAGTCATGCCCGAACGGCTTGTTGTGGATGTCTTCGAAGGTGATCGTGACCGGGGTGGCCGCGTAGAGCGCGTGGCTGAACATGGCCGCGAGCAGGCAGCCGATGGCGAAGATCCGAGCCCGTCCCAGGGGTGTTCGTGTCACCGTGATTGCCTCCTGGCGCTGTTTGGAATTGCTGAACGCTCCGCTCTGGACGGACCTCAGTGTTGCAGTGATCCCGAAGTCCGTCAATAAGTAGCGGGAAGGTTACGCATGACGGCCGCGCGGAACCATGATCATTTCGTGACCTGCGGTGCCGGAGAGATCGTCCTCGAGGGACATCAGAGGGTAGCCGGTGGCAAGCGCCAAAGCGCGCAGCCACCGGAAGAGCGGTCGCGGATCAATCCGCCCCGGCAGGGGCGGAAGAGGTGTCTGCCGCCCCTGCCGGGGCGGAGATCGACAACAGACGCGGGTCCGGTGGCGGCGCTCCGCGCTCGCCACCGGCTACCCTCTGACCGCGCCTCCGGCGCGACCAAACCCCCGCAGGGGGCGGCGAGGACGCCGCCCGCCCGCCCGCCCGGCCGCCGGCGTTCCAAACGCTACTGCGCCGGCACGTACGTCGGGTCGTTGGTCAACATGTCGATCACGCTGGCGTAGGCGGTGACGCGGCCGGTGCCGTCGAGGACGCGCACGGTCACGCGGGCGTTGTGGGTGTCTGCGAGGCCCATGCTCCGGAGCAACGATCCGAGCTGGCGGAACTCGTTGGCGCCGAGGAAGAGCTCCGTGACGGCGGTGAATTTGGCGTCGGGGGGAATGGCGGAGATCTCGAGGCGCACGGGATTGCCGGTCACTTCGACGAGGCCGATGTTGGAGCGGAAGCGGTCGGTCTCTTCGACCTGCAGGAGCTGCAGGGGACGGGACTCGACGCCGGCGGCTTCGTTGGGAGTGACGGCGGAAATGAACTGGCCGTAGGTTCCGGCGCCGACCTGGTTGTAGGTCCGCGCGGTGGCGATGAGCCGCGCGGGACTCGCTGTGGTGATGTGCACGGCGCCGCCGTCGTTGGTGGTGTCGAAGAGGGACGCCAGGGCCTTGTCGAACTGGCGGACCTGTCCGGCAGGGATGGTGATGGTGGTGGTCTTCGGCGCGCCTCCGCTCTGCGAGTAGAACAGGACGCCGGCCTCGACGTCCTCGGTGCCGGCATTGAAGACGCGCATGTCGGTCTGCCAGTTGGCGAAGCCGCTGGCGAGATCGGCGACCCCGGGCACGACCCACTTGGTCGCGCCGCCGCTGTTGATCTCGACGGGCGTCACGAGCAGGGGATCGGACGTGTCGTTGTCGAGCACCGATGCATACGCGGTGATCTTCCCGCCGTCGGACACGACCTGGATTTCAACGCGGCCGTCGGTGAGGTTGTCGACTCCGTGATCGCGGAGGAAGCCATTGAGCTGGACGTGCTGGCCGCCGTTGAGACTGAGCGGGAACTGGCCGAGCTGCTGCCCGTTCCCGCCGAACATGCGGACGAGCAGCGAAGCCGGCTCCCCGGAGCCCTCGACGATGCCGAGGTTCGTGCGGTAGCGGGAGGATTGCGCGATCTGCTGCAGCGAGAGGATGCGCTGCGAGCCGATGAAGTTGGCGAACGGAATGGCCGGGATGTACTGGCCGAAGGTGCCGTTCGAAGTGACGTTGAAGGTGCGCGACGAGGCGAAGCTGGCAAGGTTCGCGAGGCCCGTGAACGCGGTTCCCTGGGTCGAGGTCGCGAGCTGGGTGAGGGGACGGATCTCGAGCGTGCCGATGGCGCTGCCGCCGCCGGTGCCGAACCAGCTCTTCAGGATGTCGTCGAGGGCGATGGTGCGTCCGGGCTCGATGGAGAACTGTGTCTGCTGGCCCTGGGTGATGCCGCTGTTGCCGCTCGGCGTGAAGGTGAGCTGATAGGTGACCAGCTGCGCGGAGGTGTTGGAGACGCGGACGTCGGACTGGAAGTGGGAGTTGATGCCGTCGGCATGCGCGACGGCAGGGATGATCAACGCGTCGGGCGGCGGGGTGTTGGACGGCATCGGGGAGACGGGCGTGACGAGGCTGATGCCGAGCGGGAACCCGATCGCGGTGTCGTGTGTCGCGATTCCGCCCATTGCCGCCGCCGAGAACGACACGCTGATCGAGCCGATGCTCGCCCCGATGGGGAGGATGCTCGTGTCGGCGGTGACGAGGAGGGTGGTGCCGCCGGCGGGGACGACGCCATTGGTGGGCGAGACGGTGAGCCACGGTTGCTGCGGCGCGGCGTTGAAGGTCTGGCCGGCGTACTGCGGTCCGAGCGCGATCTCCAGCTGGATGTTGCCGCCGCCGAAGGGCGCGGAACCGGCGTTGCCGTTCTTCGGCAGGATGAGGAGAACGTGCGCGGGCCCATACGGGCTGACGTTCACGGGCTGGCAGCGCCCGTCGATGGCGCGGACGCGGATGTGCCGCAGCAACGGACTCTGCGTGTTGTTGGCGCCCTGGAAAGGCATCTCGGGCACGGTGACGGTATTGATGGCCGCGCCCACGAAGTTCGCGTTGTCGGCGACGAGAACCTGGTACGCGGTGGCGCCGTGGATCGGCGTCCACTGGAGAAGGAGCGGAACGCCGCTGGAGATCTCCCCCGGCGCGGAGATGACGGGAGCGGCGAGGGCGTTGCACGCGCTCGCCGGAGGAACGATCGCAAGACGGCGCTCGGCCGAATCGAGCGAGGCGCAATCACCGAAGTCCGCGCGGACGAACCAGCGCAGGCGGCCGGGCGCGATGTGGACACCATCGACTTCCGTCTCGGAAGTGGTGGCGACGAGTTGCGGCGCGTCGTTGCCTCGAAGGATGAAGAGCTCGTAGCGCGCCGTGCCCACGTCGCTCCAGTCGAAGCGGACGGGCGCGCTGACGGTTGCGGCGTCGAGGGGCGCAATGGGAACGGGACGCTTGCGGTCGCGGCACGCATCGGGCGGCGTGACGGTGAAGCCGGACTGCGCCGAGTCGCGAGTGCCGCAGCGGTCGACGACGGCCCGCACGAACCAGGCGATCTTTCCGGCCGGGACGTTGCGGGTGAGGGTCGTGCTCTGTGTCGTACCGAGGAGCACGGGCGTGCCATTCTCGAAGGCGACCCAGAGCTCGTAGGAGGCGGCACCCGGAATGGCGGTCCACACGAACTGGATGCTGGAACTGGTGAGCGCGGCGTTGTTCGCGGGCGCGAGCGTCTCCGGCTTCTGCTCCGTGCAGTCGCCGCGCGTGGGGATGGTGAAGCGGAAGGATTGCGATTCGGTGGACGCGCAGCCGTCATGGAGCGTCTCGACGAACCAGACCACGCTGCCGCGACCGATGGCGGCCTTCAGCGAGGTGTCGTGGGTCGTGGCGCCGAGGACTGCCGGCGCGGCGCCATCGAGCGCGTACCAGACCCGGTAGCCATCGGCGCCGGCGGCTTCTGCCCACGCGAGCTCGACGGACGAGGAATCGAGGACCGCGTCGTTCGGAGGTGAGAGCGGGGCAGCAGTCGTGCGCGACGCGCATGCATTGGGCCTGGTGACGTTGAACGCCAAGGGCGCCGAGCGTGTCGGCGGGCAGCCGCTGAAGAGCGCGTCGACGTACGCGACGATCGGTCCCTGAGGCAAGGACACGCTGAGCATGGTGGCGCCGGAGGTCGTGCCGACGTCCTGGGCGGCGGTGCCGTTCGCCTCGATCCAGAGGCGATAGCCGGCTGCCTGCGCGACCGGCGACCACATGAAGGTCGTCGGCGAGTTGATGATGCCGGGGGCGGGGCTCTTGATCTGCGGCGCGACGTTCGTGCCGCAGTTGCCGGCATCGAGGATCACGAGCGTGCGCGGTGCGGAGGCGAGCGGATCGCAGCCGTTCGCGAATCGGGCGACGACGAACCACGGGAACGCTCCGCTGGGCAGCGAACGGGTCGCAGTGGTGGATGCGGTCACGGTGGCGAGGGAGTCGCCGATCCACAGCTCGTACTCGGTGGCGCCAACGACTGCCGTCCAGGAGAACGTGGCTGGCGAGTCGACGCTCGCGAGATCCGCGGGGAGGAGCAGAGACGGCGGTGCGGTCGCGCACTCCGGCGCCTGCGACTGGACGGAGGTGCTCGCGGACGCGGAGTTGTTCGCGCCGTTGGGATCGGGCGTGTCGGAGGTGATCTGGACGGTGTTGGTGAGGACGCCGGCCGCGGACGGCGCCTTCACGCTGATGGTGATGGTGCTGTTCGTGCCGAGGGCGGCGCTTCCGGTGCAGGTGATGGTGGCGCCCGCGCGCGTGCAGTTCCACGGCCCGGGGTTCATCGCGACGAAGGTGGTGTCGGGGGGAAGCGTGTCGGTGATCACGACGCCAGTCGCGGCGCCGGGGCCGAAGTTGCGGATGCCGATCGTGTAGGTGATCGTCGCGCCACTCTGCACGCTCGCCGGAGCGGACTTCGTCACGCCGAGGTCGGCCTCGGACGGCTGCTGCGTGCCCTCGATGAAGACGGCGTGGCTGCCGCTCGTGCTGCAGCCGCCGAGCGTGACGACGATGTCGAGCTCCGTGAGGCCGGAAGCTCCGGCGCTAAAGACAATGCTGTCGGTGCCGTTGCCCGAGGTGATCGTGCCGTTCGTGATCGACCAGGCGTACGTCGCGCCGGGCTGCACGGCGACGCTGGCGACGAGACCCGCTTCCTCGGGCTCGGCTCCGGAGGGGGCGGTGATCAACGCCGACGGAGCGGGCGTCACGCTCACGGTATGGCTGTCGGTGGCCGAGCAGCCGGCGCCGCTCGTCACGGTGACGGAGTAGGTCTGCGTGACGGCCGCGGCGATGATGATGCTCTGCGACGTCGCGCCGTTGGACCAGAGGTAGCTGGTGAAGCCCGGACCGGCGTCGAGGGTGAGAGTCGACCCGGAGCAGGCGCTGGCCGGTCCGGTGATCGTGACCGCGGGGGTCGCGGAGATCGGCACGTTCGCGCTGCCCGTGCTCGTGCAGCCGTTCGCCGTAACCGTGACGCCGAGGGGTACGGTGCCGGAGGGAGCGGCGGTGAAGGTGATCGCGTTCGTACCCTGGCCGGCGGTGATCGTTCCGTTGGCGATGGTCCAGTTGTACGTCGCGCCGGCCTGCGCGACGACCGAGGCGCTGTTGTCCGCGGAGTTTTCGCAGACGCCGGCGGGAGCGGTGATCGTCGCGGTCGGATTGGCGGTGACGGTGACGGTGTGCGAGTCGCCCGCGGTGCAGGTGTTCCCGTCAGTCACGGTGACGCTGTAGCTCGTGGTGGTGGTGGGAGAGACGGTGATCGTCTGCGTCGTCGCGCCGGTGGACCACGCGTAGCCTGCGAAGCCGGCGCCAGCGTCGAGTGTGACCGGCGCGCTCGCGCAGGTGGACGTCGGGCCGGTGATGGCGACCACCGGCAGCGGGTTCACCGTGACGGTATGCGCGTCGCTGTTCGGGCAGCCGTTGTCGGCGACGGTGACCGAGTAGTTCGTGGTCGTGGCCGGGGAAACCGTGATCGTCTGCGTCGTGGCGCCGTTGGACCACAGGTAAGAGTCGAAGCCCGCGCCGGCGTCGAGGGTGACGCTGCCGCCGGCGCACATCTGCGCCGGGCCGGTGATGGTGACCAGCGGCGCCGTGCAACTCGCGGCGGCGACGACGTTGGAGAACTCGGAGGTTCCGTCCGCCGCACCGCTGCACGCCCCGCCGGAGTAGCTGGTGGCAGTGGCGACGATCGGATCTCCCGGCGCGACGGTCGGCGCGTTGAGGGTGGTCGTGACTCCGAACGCGTTCCCGGCGACACAGGCGAAGCCGATGACCGACATGCCTTCGCCCGTTGGGTCGGCCTCGAAGTAGTCGATGCGGATGCTGCCGATGGTCGCGGGCGAGCCGCTGGAGTCGATGGAAGAGGAGATGCTGACGTTGCCGCCTCCGATGAGGGTGGCCGTCGTGAGCGTCGGGAAGTTCTGCCGGCCGTTCGGGCCGGAGTCGGCGTCGTTGCCGTCGTTGGGAGTGACCCCGTCGCCTCCGATGTCGATGCCGAGCGAGGGGTGGTCGTGGATCGAGTTCTGGAGGATGTTCGTGGCCTGGCCGCCGAGGAGGGTGACACCGTTCGAGCCGTTGTACGCGATGGTGTTCGAGGCGATGGTGTTGTCGAAGCCGTCGACCACGATGATGCCGGCCTGCGGGTTGCCCATCGGCGTGACGCCGTCGGGGGCGTAGCCGATGAGGTTGTTCGACACGTTTGTTCCGGTGACGAACGCACCCGAGAAGGTGATGGCGTTCTGGTTGCCCGAGATGGTGTTCTCGGTGATCGATGTGTTCTTCGCGTTGTCGGCGATGGCGACGCCGGTGACACCCGCGCCGAGGGCGGAGGTGCCGGCGGCGTCAGGACCGATCCAGTTGTTGCGGATGACGGTGTCGTCAACGATGCCGTCGCCGGCGGCGTTTCCTCGGACCGCCGCCGTCCCGCCGGCTGACGCACCGGCGTCTCGCCGGTGCGAGTGCGGGCGGGACGCCCGCACGTCAGCCGGCGAGGACGCCGGCGGTCCGGTCGGCAGTCCGGTCACCGCGTTCGCGGTCGCCGCCTCCGCGTTCGCGGGCGCCGTTCCGGCGATGACGAAGATGCCGCCGCCCTCGACGTAGATGCCGAAATCGGTGTTGCCGGAGATGACGTTGGCGTGGGCGGTGGTGGCGCCGCCGATGGTGGTTGAGTCGGCGTCGCTGACGACCGACACGCCGACGGTGTTCGGACGCGCGGTCGTGCCGAGGGGATCGGTGCCGATGTAGTTGCCGGAGACGGTGTTGCCGGTGACGTCGCCCTCGACGATCACGCCGGCGGAGGTGTTGCCGGAGATCACGTTGCGCTGGGCCGGCGTCGTGCCGCCGACGGTGTTGGCGTTGCCGCTGATGCGGATGCCGTCGCCGTTGGCCGCCGTGGCGCCGAGAGTGTCGAGGCCGAGGTAGCTCGCCTCGATGGTGTTGTTGTCGCCGTGGACGTCGATGGCCCAGTCGAAGCCGGTCATCGAGAAGCCTTTGATGGCGTTGTCGTTGCCGTTGACCTCGAAGGCGTAGGTGAGGGTCGACTGGCCGTCGATCTGCACGAGCGGGGCATTGGTGTAGCCCGGCTGCGTCGTCGCATCGATGATGGTCTGGCTCTGCAGGAGCGGGAGCTCGACGGTGGGTTGGATGACGTGCGGTCCGCCGCCGGGGATGTTGAAGTCGATGGTGCAGGGGAGCGGCGTGCAGACGCCGTTCGCGGCGTCCTCGAGTGCTTCGCGCAGCGAGCCCATGCCGCCGTCGTTCGTGTTCGTGACGGTGATCGTGCTGCCGGTCACTTCGACCGACGCCTCGGTGGCGTCGTTCAACGAATCCGGGTCGACCTCGTCGGCGTTGACGAGGGCGTCGACGGTGTGCGTACCGGCCGTCGTCGTCGTGAAGAGGTCGACGGCGATGCTGATCGTGGCGCCGCTCCCGATGTTGCCTAGGTTGCAGGTGATGGTGCCGCCGGCGAAGCCGCATCCGCCGCTGTCGGGAACGGCGACGTCGTAGGTGAGCGTCGCCGGCACGTTCGCGGTGAAGACGACGTTCGAGGCCGTCTGCGGCCCGTAGTTGTGGACGTCGAACGTGAAGGTGAACGCCGTCGACTGCGCGAGCGGCGAGCCGGGGCCGAAGGCGGAAAGCTCGAGGTCGGCCTGCAGCGGATCGACGGTGACGATCGCGCTGCCGCTGTCGTTCGCGTTATTGCTGTCGTTCGACGAGGAGACGTTCGCGATGTTCGTGAACGTCTGCGGAGTGGCCGGCGCATTCGCGGCGATCGTGATCGCCGGTGCGGTGCCGACGGCGAGCGTGGTGGCGGTGCAGGTGACGGTGAGCGAGACTTCACCGCACGTCCAGCCGGTGCCGGATGCGCTGCTGAAGGTGTGGCCCGGCTCGAGGACGTCGGTGACGCTGACGTTGTTCGCCGTGTCGGGGCCGGAGTTGGTGACGGTGAGGGTGTAGCTGATCGGATCGCCCGCGAGGACGTTCGACGGCGCGGTCTTGGAGATCGATAGGTCGCCGTTGCCGTTGACGGTGAGCAGCAGGCCGCTCGCGTCGTAGGCGTCACTGAAGGTGCGGCTGTTGGCGAGCACCGGATAGGTGTAGGGCTGGGTGAAGTCGCCGGCGTTGCCGGGGGCGGAGATGACCCGGAAGGTGTCGCCGCCGACGGGTTGATACAGACCGACCAGCGCGACCTCGAGGGTGCCGGCGAGGTTCACGCTGTTGGTCGACGAGAGCTGGCCGAAGCCGGTACCGGGCGTCGTGCCGCCCAGCCAGACCTTCAGCGTTGAGCCGGCGTTCTGCGTGAACGTGTCGGCGACGCTGATCGTGCCGGACTGGATGTCGATCAGGCCGCCGTTGTTCGTCAGCGGGATGCCGGTGATGTTCGTGGGGCCGGTGGCCGTCTGCTTGCGAAGCGTGCCGGTATTCGTGATGACATCCGCGAGACCGCTGTCGCTGAACGTGTTGTCGACGGTGATGACCATCGTGCCGGCGTTGGCGATGGCCGCGCCGTTCGACAGGTTGACCGGACCGTTGCCGGCGACGTTCAAGTTTCCGCCGGCATCGACGGTGAGATCGCGATTGTTCAGGTTCTTCGCGGAAGGCGTCGAGAGGGTCAGAGTGCCGGTCGGCGACACCGGGGTGGTGCCGCCGCCCTGCATCGTGCCGGTATCCCAGGTCGCGGTGTTCGTGAACGTGAGCGTTCCCGAGCCGTCGACCGTGCCGCCGCCGGTCTGCCAGAACTGCGGGACGGAGACGTTGCCGGTGACGTTGAGAGTGCCGCCTTGCAGAGTGAGCGTGCCCAGGCCCGTGACGGTCGTACCCACGGCGAGCGTGTAGGTGTCGGAGTTGACGAGGAAGCTCGCGCCGGAGCCGATGGCGATCTGTGCGCTCGACGTGCCGTCGGCGACATCGAGCGTGCCGGCCGGCACGTCGATCAGGCCGGAGGCGCTGCTGTTGTCAAGGGTGATGCTCGTGAGCGTCGTCGTGCCGGCGTGGTTGACGCGGAACGTCCGCGTGTTGACGATGTCGCCCGCGCCGCCGGAGTCGGACAAGTTCACGGCCGTGGTGATGTCGATCAGCCCGTCGTTGTCGATGTTGCCGCCGCTCGAGAGGCTGATCGCGCCGGAGCCGGTGACGTTGACCGTGCCGCCGTTGATCACCGACAACGTGCGCTGAAGGTCCTTGCCCGTCGCGGTGGCGATCGTCGCCGTGCCGCCGGCGGGAATAGTGGTCGTACCGGCGCCGGCCATCGTGCCGCCGTTCCAGGCCAGCGTGACGATCGAGACGATTGCCGTGCCGTTCAGCGTGCCGCTGTCGAGCTGCACGTTGGGGATGGTGTCGGCGGTGTTGGCGGTGACCGTACCGCCGTTGATCTGCAGGAGACCCGTGCCGATGACGTCGGTGCCGGCGTTGAACGTGACGATGCCGTCGTTGACGAGGAAGTTTCCGGTGAGGTCGATCGCTCCGGCGCTGGTGACGTTGCCGGGATTGAAGGTGCCGGTCTGAATCTCGATGGTGCCGCTGTTCGTGAAGTCGACGTTGGTGATGGCTGTCGAGCCGGCGCCGCCGGACTTGCGGAACGTGCCGGCGTTGTCAAAGGTGCCGGGTGTACCGCCGTCGGTAATCGCCGCATCGGTCATGACTTCGAACGTGCCGAAGTTATCGAAGCCGCCCCCGGCGACGAGATTGATGTTGCCGCCGGTCCAGTTGGCGATGGCGCCGTTTGCGATCGTAATGGTCGAGGTATTGACAGTCTTGCCGGCGGGTGTATCGACGTTGAGGATTCCGCCGCTGTTGATCGTGATGCCGCCGGCGCCGACGACGTCGCCGGAGCTCCAGGTCATCATGCCGTCCACGGCGAGATGTCCCGAGCCTCCGAGACTGAGGCCGCTGAAGGTGAGCGTCCCGTTGGGACTCACCGTGCTGGCGCTCGTGAAGGTGAGCGACTGGCTGGTCGGAATTGCCAGCGTCTGTGCTCCGCTGGCTGCGCCGGCGTGAATGCTCTTCACGGACGCGATGGTGTTGATGGTGACCGTGTAGGTGCCGACGTTGTCGATGTACGCGTTGTCCGCCGACGTGGGCACGGTCGCGGGATTCCAGTTCGCCGCGGTCTCCCAGTTGCCGGTGCCGGCGATCCAGTGGATGTCGCCGCTGACCCGCGTGGCGGGGGAGAGCTCGGAGGTTCCTTCACTCGGCGTACTGCAGGCGGCATCGCTGTAGGCGGTGGCGGCGGCGACGATGTTGTTTCCGACGACGGTCGTGCCGGCGGGAACGCTGACGAGCGTGCTTGCGAAGACGTTCCCTGCGAGACAGCCGCTGTTGCCGAGATATTCGAGAGCCTGTGCGGGTGCGGAGCCGTCGGCCTTCCAGATGTCGAAGACGACGAAGTTGACGTTGACGCCGCCGGACGAATCGAGCGAGAGCGTTGCGTCGACGTTGCCGGCGTTGTACGCGGCCGAGGAGATGGTGGGGAAGTTCTGAAGGTTGTTCGGACCGATGTCGGCGTCCGTTGCGTCGTTGGCGGTCGTGCCGTCGTCGCCGAGGTCGATGCCCCGGTTCGTGTTGGCGGCGATCTTGCCGCGGCGGATGGCGTTGCCGAGGCCCGTGCCGGCGATGGTTACGCCGTCGTTGGTGTTGAAGGCGATCTTGTTGCCGAAGGTCGTGCCGAGGAAGTTGCCGGATGCGGTGTTGTCGAGTCGGATGCCGCTGCTGCCGTTGCCGAGGGCGGTCGTGGCATCGGGTGCGACGCCGATGAGATTGTTGTCGACGGTGTTGTCGTCGCCGTCGATGAGGATTCCGTTCTGAAGATTGCCGGAGATGACGTTGACGTCGGACGGCGACGCGCCGCCGATGGTGTTGTTCGAGCCCGCGGCGTTGATGTAGACGCCGGTGGAGTTGGCGATGGCGGTGTTCGCGCTGCCTTGCGTGCCGATGAGGTTCGCGACGAGCGTGGCGCCGCTCCCGCCGAGGATCACACCGCTGGCGCTGTTGCCGCTGACGACGTTGCCGACACCGCTGTCGCCGATGCTCACCGAGCTGGCGCTGGACTGCACGACGATGCCGTCGATGTTCGGCAGGGCGCCGGCGAGATCGGCCCGGGTGCCGATGTAGTTGCCGCTCAGCGAAATGGTGTTCGACGTGCCGGTGACGGTGATGCCCCAGAACGTGTTGCCGCTGATGACGTTCCTCGCCTCCGGCAGCATGCCGCCGGCCGAAGACTCGGTGGAGGAGTCGAAGAGCACGCCGCCGGCGTTCGCGGCCGCGACCGTACCGGTGGTGTCGGTGCCGATGTAGCAGCCGGAGACGTTCGAGCCGGAGTTGTCGCCTGTGAAGCGCACGCCGGCGTTGACGAAGCCGATGATGGCGAAGCCCTTGATCTTGACGAACGTCTCCTGGATGTCGAAGCCGAAGGGGATCGAGCCGCCGCCGTTGAGGGTGAGGGTGATGACGGCGTTCGAGGGAGTGCCGAAGGCGTTCGTATTCACCGCTGCGCCGGGCGCTGTGGTGCCGTCGATGGTCAGGTCGCTGACGGTGATGGCCGGCAGCGACGTGGCGAGGATGATCGCGCCGCTCGTGCTGAAGTCGATGGTGCAGGGCGTGGTGCAACCGCCACCGTTCGCAGTAGTGATTGCTTCGCGCAGCGTGCCGGCGCCGCTGTCGTTGATGCTCGTGACGGTGAGTGTCGACGGCGGGGCGAGGACGTTGAAGGCGGCACTCGTGCCGGGATCGAGGAGGTCGCCGGAGGTGCGGGTTGCTGTCAGCTGCACGCCGTTCTCGTCCGGCGAGTAGGTCACACCGCTGATGGTGGTGCTGTCCGCGCCTCCGCCGATCGTGCCGGTGGTCGTGCCGCCGAGGGTTCCGCTGCCGACGGCGACGGAGAGCGCGATGCCGGTGGGATCGAAGACGGGCGTCGGATCGCCGTCGTCGTCCTGCGCTTCGACCACGACGTCGAACGCCGTGGACGCCTGCGGGTCGGTACCGCTGTTGATACTGGTGATGGCGAGCTTGGAAGCCGCGGCGAGGCTGCCCGGCTGGCCGATGACCCAGTCGCCGATGTACGTGGAGACGTTCGTCGTGGAGACGGTGTTGGTGAAGTCGTCCACCGTCCCGAAGTGCGTGAAGGTGAACGTCCCCGAGTCGTAGTGGGCGAGGATGTAGATCGTCTCGTCGCCGGTGACGACGTCGGTCTGGTTGTAGTTGAAGGTGATGGTGTCGATGGAGGTGACGGTGCCGCTGCTGACGGTCCAGTAGCGCTCGAGGACGTTGTCCGCGGTGCGGTCGGGGCTCTGTCCTTCGACGGCCGCGATCGTGAGCGTCCCGCCGTCGAAGGCATCGACGTCGACCGGGAGATAGGCGGCGGCGGTTCCGACGTGGAACGTTCGCGCCGGCGTCGCACTCATGCCCATCTGCAGGGGACCGACGACCCACCCTGTCGTGCGTGTGACGCTGGCGAGGACGTCGATGAACAGCGAGCCGGTGACGGTGACCGTGCCTCCGTCGAGGGCCAGGGCGCCGTTGATGATGAGCGAGCCGGCGACGGTGCCGCTGCCATTGAGCGTGAGCGCGGCGGTGCTGGTGTCGAGCGTGCCCACGCTGACGGTGAGGTTGCCGTTGACGGTGGTGTTCCCGGACGGCGTCGCGATCCCCGCGCTCTTGTTGATGACCAGGTGGTGGTACGGAGCGCCGAGGACCTGCTGCGCGCCGGTACCGTCGTAGGTGACGGTCCCGGTGCCGGCGCTGAGCGAGGCTACGGACGAGAAGCTGCCGGCGATGGTCATCGACCCGCTGGTCATGCTCAGCGTGCCGTCGCCGGTGAGGTCGCCGCCCAGGTCGAGCGTGCCGGTGCCGAGGGCCAGCGTGACCGCGTTCAGGCCGTTGTCGGTGATGTCGAGCTGGGTGTTGACGGAGAGCGAGCCGCCGGTGGTGATGTGACTGACCGAGCCGCCGAGAGTCGCGAGGTAGAGGCGGTCGTAGATCACGTCGCTGTTGATCGCCTGCTGCAGGCCGGACTGGTAGACGACGGCGCTGCCGGTGTTCATCGTCGCCGTGCCGAGCGGGGTCGGGAAAAACGTGGCGATGGCCCCTGCACCGAGCTTGAGGACGCCGGTCGAACCGACGGTCACGTTCGAGGTCCCGCTGCCGTTGAGGGAGATCTGATTGCCGCCGTCGTCGAGGACGCCGCCGGTGACGGCGAGGTCACCGTTGACGGTGATGGGCCCGTTGAGCGTGGCCGTGCCGGCCTTGTTCACCGTCAGATGGTGGAACGTGTAGCTGTTGATCGTCTGCGCGCCCGTGCCGTTGATGAGGACGAGCGACGTGGAATTGGTGAGGATCGTGCCGCCGCTCTGGAGGTTGCCCCCGATCTCGACGATTCCGCCGGCCGGACCGAAGTCGATCTGGGCGTTGGCTACGGTACCGGAAAACGCGACGTCGCCGGCGAATGTTGCGGTCCCTCCCAGGGAGGTGAACTCGAGCTTCGACACGCTCGTCCCGCCGGCGATCCCGATGCCGGAGTTGGAGGTCTCGAGCGTGCCGCCGTTGATACGCACGGTGTTGCTCGAGCCAGGAACCGGCGTACTGACGTTGATGGCGGGGAACGTCGCCTTCTCGACGAGAAGGGAGCCGCCGGCATCGATGATCAGAAGCTGGTTCCCGGTAGCGGTGGCCAGAGTGACCGAATGCGCCACCCGCGTGTCCGACACCGTCACGGCGCAATTGGCGGTGATGGTGACGTCGTCGCCGCTCCCGGGAACGCCCGCTCCGCCCCAGGTAAGGTTGTCGTTCCAGTTCCCGGACTGGCTGCTGGTGAACGACGCCGCGAACACGGAGGTGCTGCAGAGCAGAAACGCCCACACGGCGATCCTGCCGACACGATATACACGGACCATGAACCCCTCTCCTGGACCCCTGGTTGTTCGGACTCGCTACGGATTGTAGATGTGACCCGCCCAGAATGTACGGCCTAATGTGAGAAATGGACGTGAGGCGGATCACGAGGAGGCGGCCTCAGCGGCCGCACAATCCTGCGGTGATGATCGGTTCAGGTGGGACGAGTCGCAGAGTCTCAACGTCGCAGAGTCTCAAAGAGGGGCATCGCGGCGACTTTGCGACTTTGAGACTCTGCGACTTAGCGACTCTCTTCGTGGCGTTGCTGCTCATCCTCCCGGCCGGGGCCCAGCCCGTCCGCAACGGCCCGCTTCCCGGTCCGCTCCCCCTCTTCCCGCCGAGCAACTGGTGGAACGTGGACATCACTTCGGCGCCGGTGGACCCGAACAGTGCGGCCTTCATCGCCTACATCGGGGTCACGCGGGGAATGCATCCCGACTTCGGTGGGGACAGCGAAGATCCCGAGTCCCCGATCTACGGGATGCCGTACGCCGTCGTCTCCGGGACGCAGCCCCTGGTCCCGGTCACGTTCGACTACGACGACGAGAGCGACATCGGCGCGCCGGGGCGCCCGCCGGGATATCCGATTCCGGAGGAGGCGAAGACGCAGCAGAAGTGGATCGAAGGAGGACTGGCGGGCGGAGACCCGGACGCGGAGGGCGACCGGCACATGCTGATCGTCGACCGCGATCATCGCATCCTCTACGAGCTGTACGCGCTGCGTTGGACGGGCTCGCGCTGGGAGGCGGGGTCGGGGGCGACGTTCCCGCTCGACTCGAACACGCGGCGCCCCGAGGGGTGGACGAGTGCGGATGCCGCGGGGCTGGCGATCCTTCCCGGGCTGGTCCGCTACGACGAGGTCTTCGGTCCCGATCCGATCTGCCACGCGTTCCGTGTGACCGTCCGGCGCACGAACGGCTACGTCTATCCCGCATCGCATCGCGCGGGCGACACCGTGGGCGCGCTGCCGATGGGAGCCCGATTGCGGCTGAAGGCGAGCGTGGATCTCTCGATTCATCCCGAGCCGGTGCGGAAGATCTTCCAGGCGATGAAGACGTACGGCCTGATCGTGGCGGACAACGGCTCGGACCTGTACGTGACCGGCACATACGACACGAGCTGGGACAACGACGTGCTGAATCCCGCGTTCCGTTCGATCGAGGCGAGCGACTTCGAGGTCGTGGAGCTGGGGTGGCAGCCTGCATCGCGAGCCTCCGCGCGAAGACGCAGCGTGCGGCACTGAAGGCGAAGCGGAGCGCCGGCTTCCAGCCGGCCGCTACGGCCGGCATCCTGCCGGCCCGCGGTCGCTCGAGGATGCCGGCCGGCTCGACGTCGTTCATGGGCCGACAGGAAGCGGCGGGGCTGTGCCGCGGAGCGGCAGCCAGACGGTAGCCGGGGGTGCGAGCGCTCAGCGAGCGACCCCCGGAAAGCAATGCCAGGTCGTGTGCCGCGTCAGCGGCACCGGATATCCGGACGCGTCGAACGTTTGCGGACTCGCATCGTGAAGGTTCGGACTCGCATTCCGGTGCCGCTGACGCGGCACAGCCCACTACACGGGCTTGATTGCGCCGGAGGCGCGGCAGAGGGTAGCCGGTGGCGAGCGCGGAGCGCCGCCACCGGACCGCCGG
>CAZLGP010000005.1:0-23477 GCA_964558905.1 uncultured Thermoanaerobaculia bacterium
GCATCCAACCCACCGGCGCTCGCAAACAACCCACGGTTTCAACCTGGACACGACACTAGGAGCCTGCGCGACAAAAGTTTTCTGCCGCGCTGGGCTCCTGACCGACACGGCAGCGCTGGTTGCTCCGTCTTACGGCACGTCTGCGGGTCCAGTCAACCGTCGTCGCTTCGGGCGGCGCAGCGCGCCTGTTCTTTCTGCCGGCGCGGCGTCCTGGTCATGTATTGTATTGTGCACCATGGATGTCTCTTCGTGATGCCGTGGCGGCTGTGACGAAGGCGGGCATGACGCTCTGGGCGGCCGCGCTGGCGCAGGTGCGGTTCCTCGCCAGCCGGTTCCTGCTCGTGACACTGGTCGTGGTTGGGGCGCTGTGCGGCGTTCTGGCCGTGCTCTTTCACCGCTATGTCGAATTTGCGCGGGAACTGCTGATCGGCCGCGCGCTCGAGGTGCCGGGCTGGTTGGGCATGCTGTTCGTGCTCGCCACGCCGACGGCGACGTTCGCGCTCCTGGCCTGGCTGATCCAGAGATTTGCACCCCGCGCGATCGGTGCGAATCTGGCCCGCGTTCGCCGCGCCTACAACAGCGATCCCGGCATCCTCGGCGCGCGCACGGTGGGGGCGACGTTCGCCGCGACGCCGCTGTCGCTCGGGGCCGGCGCTCCGCTGGGACCGGAGGGACCGATCGTCGTCGTCACCAGCGGCGTCTCCGTCGGCCTGGCTCGCCTGCTCCGGTTGCCGCAGAAGGTCGTGCGGGGGATGATTCCGATCGGGACGGCCGCGGGAATCTCCGCGATTTTCAACACGCCGATCACCGGGGTGGTCTTTGCGCTCGAGGAGGTCATCGGAACCTCACAGCGCGGCATTCTCGGCGGCGTTCTGGTCGGATCGGTCGCCGCCGCGGTCGTCGAGCGCATCCTTCTCGGCGGCCGCCCGCTCCTCTCCGCGCCGTTTGCGACCTGGTCCGATCCCCGCGAGATGTTCGGCTTCGCCGTCATCGGAATCATCGCCGGCATCACCTCGGGACTGGCCATCAAGCTGGCGCATCGCCTCAAGCGCCGCTGGTCGGCCAAGGTGCCGTCGATGGTCCGCCGGGCCGCCTTCGCCGGCCTGTCGATCGGGGCCGCGGGCCTGATCGTGCCGGAGATCTTCGGCGTCGGCTACGACTCGGTCTCCTTCTGGCTCCACGGCGGCGGCAGCGCTGCCGACACCGGCCTGGCCTTCGCCGTCAAGCTGCTGGCCTTCATCGTGGCCATCAGCGCGGGCCTGATCGGCGGCACGTTCGCGCCTTCGCTGTTCATTGGCGCGGCGCTCGGCGCCGCCGTCGGACATGGAGCGCTGGAACTGTTTCCGGCGATGAACATCGACCCGAAGGCGTATGCCATCCTCGGGATGGGCGCGTTCTTCGCGGGCCTGATGCGCAGTCCGATCGCGGCGGTGTTGATCGTCATCGAGCTCACGCGCGACTACGAGCTGATCGTTCCCCTAATGCTTGGCGTATCGCTGGCCGTGGCCGTGTCGCGGCGGATCTCCCGCCGGAGCGTGGTCGAACAGCAGATGCGCGACGAGGGGGCGTTCGAGGAGGACGACCCGAACGATCCGCTAGCACGCGTCCGTGTGGCGCAGGCGATGAGCACGGAGCTCGTGATGATCGAGCGCGAGGTCTCGGTCGCCGAGGCGACGAGCAGGGTGACCGGAACGCGGTTCATGTTCTACCCCGTCGTCCGCGACGGCGGAATCCTGGACGGAATCGTTTCACGCACGGCCATCGCCGAGGCCGTCCGCGATGGGCGCCTCGACATCCCGGTGCGGAACCTCGTGCAGGCGCCGCCATTGGTCGCCGTCGCGGACGATCTCGTGATCGACGTCGTCCACAAGATGCAGCTATGCGGCGTGGATCGCTGCCCGGTCGTCGACACGCAGGCGTCGCGGCGGGTGGTAGGGTTCCTCAGTCCTTCGGACATCCTCCGGATCCGCATCCGCAGTTCGCGGGGACCGGCCGACGAGACGTTCGAGCTATTCGAATGATGAAGAGAACCCGCGTTTTCGCCGTCGCGTTGACGCTTGCGGTCGCATGCGGCCTCAGGGAGGATGCGGAGCGCGTCACCGTGGTCACGACGCCGGACGTCGCGGGAATCGGGGTCGTGGAGATGCTGGCGCGCCGCTTCTCGACCGAGAGCAAGGTGACGACGACCGTGCTCGTCACCGAGGAACGGTTCGTGCCGGAGCTGGTAACGACGGGAGTGGCCGACGTGGTCGTCACTGCATCGCCGGCGCTGCAGCGTGAGTTGCAGCGGGCGGGTGCGGTTCGGCTGGCGCAGACGATCGCTTACAACGACTACATGCTGGTGGGGCCGAAGCGCGATCCGGCCCGGGTGAAGAATGCCAAGACCGAGGCCGAGGCGCTTCGCCGCATCGCCCGCCGCGATCGCGCGTTCTGCTCACCGGTGGACGTGCCCGAGCTTCGCGAGCGCGAGGCCGCGTTGTGGGGAGCGTCCCCCGCGGCTCCCGGTGATGACCGCCGCTACCGGCTGTGCCCGGGGAGCGCCCTCGAGGTCCTGCAGGAGGCGTCGCGGCGGAGTGCATACACGCTGACGGATCGCTCCACTTTCGAGAACGCCGGCCGGAAGGTCGACCTCGTCCCGCTGCTTCGGGGCACGGCCCTGCTGCACAACCACCTCTCGGTGCTGTTGATGCGGCCGCAGCGGCGGCACCCGAACGCCGAGTGGTTCGTGCAGTGGGTGATGTCCCATCGCGGCCGGGACGCCATCGAGCGCTACCGGTTCGAGGGCGACCGCCGCCTGTTTCTGGCCGAGGGATCCTGACGGATGGCATCCCATTCCGTGTCGTTCCGATCTCGCGTTCTTGCTGGTCTCGCGGCATTCCTGGCGACGGCGATCTGCCCCGCTGCTCACGCCGACAGTGCGTGGCGGGTGAAGACCTGGACCACGGACGACGCGTTGCCGCAGGGCGTGATCTACGGCATCCGCCAGACCCGGGACGGCTATCTCTGGTTCACCACACTCGGCGGACTGGTTCGATACGACGGCGTCGACTTCACCGTCTTCGCGAAAGTGACCACACCCGGTCTGCGGAGCAGTCGCTTCACGACCCTGTTCGAGGCCGCGGATGGAGCCCTGTGGGCGGGGACGGAGGACGGCTTCGTCAGCCTCTATCGCAACGGGGCATTCGTCACCCACTCGGTGGACGGCTCTCTGACACCGGTTCTGGCGATCGCCGCCGAGGGGTCGTCGCAGCCGTGGGTCTTCACACCCAACGGCCTGTATGAGCTTCAGGGATCGCGATTCGTGCGCGTCGGGCGCAGTGCTCCCACCCGCGAGCTCCTCTTCCGGACGGGATCCGCCGCCGTCGATGCCTCGGGCGTCACCGTGCTTCGACCGCGCAAGGCGCCCCTCCTTTTGCCGTTCGAAGATCTTCTCGCGATCGAGAGCGGCCATGCCGTGACATTCGACGGCCAGTCGCTCTGGATCGTCGTTCCCGACCGGGGCGTCTTCCGCTATCGGGACGACGACGGACTCGCGGAGATCGAGAGCCCGGCGCTGCTCGAGATCGTACGTGCGGAGAGGGGAGCGATCGGCGCGCTGACGCAGACGAGCGACGGTGCCTTCTGGATCGCGCACGCGCGCCGGGGCCTCGCGCGCGTGGACGAATCGCACGTCGAGTGGATCACCCCCGCGGACGGTCTCTGCAGTCTGGACATCTCCCGCATCTACGAGGACCGTGAGGGGACGATCTGGGCGACGAGCCCCGGCGGTGGGTTGAGCGCGCTGCGCCGGAAGGCGGCCCGCACCTATGGCGCCGAAGCCGGACTGAGTCCGCCGATCGCGTATCCGATCCTTCCTCGCGCCGGCGGTCTCTTCGTCGGATCGTGGGGTGGCGGCGTGTATCGGCTCGACGGCAAGACCTTCGCGCGCTCGGTCCCGTCCACCGGCTGGATCCTGTCCCTGGCCTCCGGGGAAGACGGTTCGCTCTGGGTGAGCGAGCATCGGGGTGGAGTGAGCCGCATTCTTGGGAACGACATACGCCGGTTCGGCTCCGCTCAGGGCCTGCCTTCATCGATCGTCCGAGTGATCCATCGCGCGCGAAACGGGCGGATGTGGCTCGGCACGAACGGCGGTCTGGCGTTGTGGTCGGGCGAGGATCGCTTCACCGCATACGGGACCGGGTCGCCGGAGCTGAACTTCATCCAGGCCATCGCCGAGGAGGACGAGGGGTCGCTGCTGCTCGGTACGCGCGGTGGATTGGTGCGATTTCGCGACGGCCGCTTCACCGTGCTCGCCGACGAGAAGTCGGGCCTTTCCAGCAATGCGGTCCGGGCCGTTCACGCCGGCGCGGACGGTACGATCTGGATCGGGACCTACGACGGCGGATTGAACCGGCTCCGCGACGGGAGAGTGGCGGCCATCACCACGCGTGAGGGGTTGTTCGACAACGGTGTGTTCGCGATCATCGAGGACTCGGGGTTCTTCTGGATGAGCAGCAACCGCGGCGTTCATCGGGCGAGCGTGAGCGAACTGAATGCGGTCGCCGACGGACGGATCGCCGCGGTCTCGTCGCTCGCCTTGACTCGTGACGACGGGCTGCTGTCGGCCGAGTGCAACGGGGGCGTGCAACCCGCTGCCGCGCGCACGGCGGACGGTCTGCTCTGGTTCCCGACGCAACAGGGCGTGGTCTCCATCGACACGAGACTGCTCGGAGCGAGCGCGCCACCGCCGCCCGTTCACCTGACCCGCATCGTCGTCGACGGCGAGGCGAAGACGCCGCCGCGTGAAATGCGCGTCGCCCCGGACAGCAGGCGTATCGAGTTCCGCTTTGCCGCGCCGACGACCGCGAGCCCGGCGCGGATCCGCTATCGCTACAAGCTGGAAGGCTTCGACGACCGGTGGAACGAGATCGTCGGGGAGAGGGTGGCGGCGTACACGCGCCTTCCGCCGGGCCGGTACCGCTTTCTGGTGAGTGCATCGAACGCGGACGGCCGCTGGAACGAGCGGCCCGCGTCGGCGACCGTGCGCGTTCTGCCGCCTTTCTGGCGGACGTGGTGGTTCATGACCCTCGCGGCGTCGGCGGCGCTGGCGTCGCTCTGGATCGTCTACCGGATCCGCGTGCGCGTCTTCGAGCGCGAGCAGGCCGCTCAGGCGGAGTACTCGCACCGCCTCCTCACCCAGCAGGAAGAGGAGAGGAAGCGCGTGGCCGGCGAGCTGCACGACAGCCTCGGCCAGAGTCTGCTCATCATCAGAAACCGTGCCCTCCTCGGGATGGACGACGAAGCGCCGGGAACGGCGCGGGAGCAGCTCGCCGAGATCTCCGCGACCGCGGCGACCGCCGTCGATGAGGTGCGGCGCATCGCCTACAATCTCCGACCGGTCGAGCTCGACCACCTCGGTCTCATCGGCTCTCTGGACGCGCTCATTCGAAGGATGTCCGCCTCTTCGCCGATTCTCTTCTCCGCCGAGCTGGGGCCGGTCGACCGTGCCCTGCCCAAGGAGGCCGAGATCCACCTCTTCCGCATCGTTCAGGAGTGGCTCAGCAACGTCGCCCGGCACTCGCGGGCCACCGCGGCCGTGGTCTCGCTCCGCAGCGACGATCACAAACTGCGGCTGCGCATCCAGGATGACGGGACCGGCTTCTCCGGCGCCGAGGCAGTTCCCGAGGGGCGCATCGGCATCGGCCTTCGCGGCATCGCCGAGCGCGTGCAAATGCTCGGCGGCGCCTACGACATCCGTTCGACGCCCGGAGAAGGGACATCGATGACGATCGAGGTGCCGCTCGCGGAGAACGCTCCCGCATGACGCGCGTCGTCATCGCGGACGACCATCCGCTCTTCCGCCGCGGCCTGATCGAGGCGATCCGCCAGGAGCGTGACTTCGAGGTCGTGGGAGAAGCGGAAGACTCCACCGAGACGTGGAGGCTGATCGAGTCTCTCCTGCCCGACGTCCTCGTGCTCGACGTGGAGATGGGCGGGGAGCATTCGCTTTCCCTGGCCAGGAGAATCCGCGACAGCGAATTTCCCGTGCGAATCCTCTTCCTGACCATGCACAAAGAGGAGAGCGTCTTCAACGAGGCCATCGATGCCGGTGCGGCGGGCTACGTGCTCAAGGATGCCGCCGCGCGCGACATCGTCGCCGCCATCCGCACCGTGGCGGCAGGCCAGTCGTACGTCAGCCCGGTCATCTCCTCGTTCCTCCTGCGCCGTGCCCGGAAGGCGGAGGCTCTGCTCGAGGAGAAGCCGGCGCTGGAACAGCTCACGCCCGCCGAGCGGAAGATCCTGCTGCTGATCGCGCAAGGGAAGACGAGCAAGGAAGTCGCCGACGCTCTGGCCATCAGCTACCGCACCGTCGAGAACCATCGCGCCAACATCTGCGCCAAGCTCGGTCTCAGCGGGACGAACTCTCTCCTCCGGTTCGCCCTCGAGCACCGCTCCTCGCTCTGAGCGATCCATCCTTTCGTTTCGATGGATCTGAGTGGTTGCACTCAGTGCGTTCGTGCGCTCGGCGGTCTCTCACCAGGGACGTCCGGGCGGCATGATGGACTCATGCCGCGGTTCAAGCTCCTGATCGCCGACGATTGCGTGGAGATGCGGGCGCTGATCCGGATGCTGCTCGGCGATCTGGCCACCGACATCGTCGAGTGCGGCGGCGGACGAGCCGCGGTCGAGCTCTATTTCGAGATCCGACCCGACTGGGTGGTCATGGATCTGCAGATGAAGGATGGCGACGGTTTGAGCGCCACGCGCGAGATCCTAAGGAGGGACCCGGCGGCGCGGATCCTCATCGTGACGCAATTCGACGAGGAGCCGCTGCGCGAGGCCGCCACCGAATCGGGCGCATTCGGATACATGCTCAAGCAGAACCTTCTCGGGATCCGGCGCTTTCTCTCCCACGCCTGACTAACTGCCCAGGACGGCCGTGGCTTCCAGTGACATCGAAGATGTCATCCGCTCAACGTGCCGGCTCGGGATGACACGATGGATTGACGTGCGTCACCTCCAGGAGTGACAACCTCCCCGGCCGTTCCTCCGGCGCGGGCGGAGAATAGCCGACGCCGGAGGAAATTCCATGCTGGTCAAAGAGCTGATGTCTCCCGACCCGATTTTCTGCACGCCGCAGACGACTCTTCACGACGTGGCGCTGCTGATGAAGAACAACGAGTGCGGTGCGATTCCCGTCTGTGACGGGCAGCACGTCGTCGGCATCGTCACCGACCGCGACATCGTCACGCGCGGTCTCGCGTGCGACGGCGACCCGCACAAGCTCGTGGCCTCGGAGGTCATGACGCGCAACCTCATGGTCGTGCACGACGACGACCCCATCGAGCGCGCGCTGACGATCATGGAATCCGAACAGGTGCGGCGCCTGCCGGTCGTGCAGGGCCCCGTGCTCGTCGGCGTCCTGTCGATGACCGATCTCGCCGAGCATCTGTCCGAGCGGAAAGCGGGCGAGTTGCTGCGCGAGGTGAGCGAGCGTCCGCGCCGAGCCCGGATGGCGCTGTAGTGCCGCCCGTTTTGGCCCCGAAGAATGAGACACTGCGCGCCCGGAGGGACTGATGGCTGAACGAACACCGTTCCCGCGCGTCTTCTGGGTGGCGAACCTGATCGAGGTCCTCGAGCGGTTCTCCTACTACGGCATCTACTTCGGCTTCGGGGTCTACATGACCAGCCTGGGCTACTCGCGCGATCAGCTCGGCGTGGTCCAGACCATCTTCCTGCTGCTCTCGTACGTTGTCCCGATCTTCTCGGGGACCTTGGCCGACAAATACGGGTTCAAGCGGGTGCTGATCGTCTCGTATCTCGCGTACCTGCCCTCGATCCTGCTGCTGATCCTGACGAAGTCCTTCTCCGGCATCGCCCTCACGATGCTGTCCATCGGCTTGGCGGCGGGTATCTTCAAACCGCTCATCGCCGCGACCGTGCGCGCCACGACCGACAAGACGAACTCCACGCTCGGCTTCGGGATCTTCTACGCGATGGTGAACGTGGGCGGATCGCTCGGGCCGGTGGTCGCCGGGAGGCTGCGGGCGATCTCGTGGGACTACGCGTTCTACACCGCGGCGGCGGCGATCGTGGTGATGTTCTTCATCACGCTGTTCTTCTACAAGGAGCCGCCGCGCGAGATCGAAGGGAAGACCCTTCGCGAAAAGTTCGCCGACATCGGAGTGGCGCTCGCGGACCTGAAGTTCAGCACCTTCCTGTTCCTTCTCGGCGTTTTCTTCTGGATCCCGTTCTGGGCGTTCTTCAATCTCTGCGCGCTCTACGTCGACAGCAACCTCGACACGGCGAGGCTGTATGTCGCCATTCGCAGCGTCCTCGGAACGACCGTCGCGGACTTTCTCTCGCACGAGGAGAACGGAGTGCGTCGCGTGCTCGGCGAGACGGTCGCGCACACCGGCTACATCATCATGATCCTGCAGATCTTCGTGGCGAAGATCTTCGAGAAGTTCCGGGCCATCCCGTCGTTTCTCCTCGGGCTGGTGGTGATGGCGGCCGGCTTCGTCGTTCTCGGCATGGCCCGAGTCTCCGGCGCATCGCTGGTCTTTCTCGGGATTCTCCTGTTCGCGGTCGGCGAGATGATCTCCTCCCCGCGCATCCAGGAGTACATCACCTGGATCGCTCCGAAGGAGAAGGCGGGGCTGTACATGGGCTCGAACTTCCTCGCCGTCGGGGTCGGTGCGTTCAGCGGCCTGATTTACACGCCGCTCTACGGACGCTTCGCCGATGCCGGCGCGCCGGAGAGAGTGTGGTACGTGCTCGCCGCCCACCTGGTGGTCGGCGTGGGCGCGCTGATGTTGTTCCAGCGCCGCGCGGGCGGATTCGTGCAGCAGGAGAGCTGAGGGATCTCCTGCTGCAAGGCGCCTGAGAGCTCCGGAACTGACCGACGCGGCGAACCGCCTCGACGCTTCGGCCGCCATCGGCAGCCGGAGCGCTTTTTCTCGGCCTATTCCTGTTCCTCTTTTTTCGGGATGGGGATGGTCGGGCCGTTGTGGATGACGACGCGGCGAAGCGTACGGTTGATGAACTGCCGAATCGCGGCAAGACGGTCGCGCGCCGGCCCTTCCTCACGAGAACCTGCGGATTGTGAGCCCCTCGTGTTCTGAACCGGGCCGGCCGTCGCCGTCGGGACGGCGCCAAGCAGGATGACGGAGATCGAAAGAGCGGCAATGATGGACTTCATGGACGAATTGCGCATAGTTCCTCCTCGTTTTCTGTACCTAGGTATTCTCGGTTGCTCAGCGGAGTCCGCTGAAATTGCCTAGCAGGTGGGAAGGCGGCGTGCGACCGGCTACTCCATGACGTCGGACGGCGGCGGCGCGTAGAGGCGAGGCTGCTCGGAGGGAAGCTCGCGCAGAAAGGCGTGCACGTGTCGGACGAGACTTGTCGAAAGGTGGCCGAGGGCGACCGCTTCACGCAGAAAGGAAAGGGCGGTGATCGCGCGGGACGTCATGCCCGCGTGCGTGAATTGCGCGATCAGGTCGCGGCAGATCGCAGGAACCTCTTCGGGTTGGTCGATGGTCAGCAGGGCGTCCGCGAGCTCGAGCCCGACCAAACCTGCGTCGACGATCAACTCCAGCTGTTCGAACTCGCGCCACGTCTTCCGAAGCGTGGGAATCGCGTCGCGCGTTCTGCCTGCGGCCACGAGTGCGTGACTCAGCATCCAGCGCGCGCGCGCCCGCTCCGTCTCCATGCCCAGCATGTCGTAGACGGGGATGCAGCGCTGCAGGTACTCGGCGGCCTGCTCCGGCTGTCCGAGGTCCGCGTAGGCGGTGCCGATGTTGTGCGTGACGCGCAGCCGGCCGATGTCGTCGAGCGCGTCCTCCTTCTCGAGTGCGAGCCAGATCTCCAAAGCAGCAGCGGCGTTTCCAGAATCGAAGATCATGGCGGCCTCGGTGATCCGCGCGTTGATGTGGCGGGTCATGTCGCCGAAGCGACGGAATGTCTCGGCGGCATCCCGCGCCAGCGCAACCGCTTCGACCCCGCGATCGACGTTCCGGAGGATCGTGGCTCGGACCAGCGCCAGCCTCGCGAGGTCGTACTCCGGCAACGGGACCTGCGCGAAAAGGCGCTTCGACCTCTCCGCACACTCCAGCGCATCCGGATACCGCCCCATGAACGACAGAACGTACGCGTGGTCGCGCAATGCCTGCGCGCGGAGCTTGATGACGTAGTCGGAGGGGTAGGTGCTGACGTCGAGGCCGTTCGCAATCTCGATGGCGAGTGCCGTGACCTGCAGCGCGTTTGCCGGCGAGCTCTCCAGGTAGGAGCGCATGCGCTCGAGAAGTTGCTTGACCATCCCGCCCGTGTAGACGCCCTGCATCTTGCGGAGGCGCTGGCGCCACCATGCCGGGGGACCGGTGAGGAGCTCGTCGCACTGCGCCATCGCGCGCTCGTCTTCGAGGCGCGCGCGTTCCGCGAACGCGGCCACGTTGAGCACAAAGTGACGGGGGGCGGGCGCGGGCGCGCTCTCCCACATCTCCTTTTCCGAGAGGGTCGTGATCAGCTCGCGATGCTCGCCGACCTCCGCCGCGCACTCGGTGCAAAACGACACGTGGGACTCGATCTCGCTCGCAATCGGCGAGGTGCCCTCCACGTACTGAAACAGCGATTCGTCGTCGTAGTGTGCCATCGGTCTAAATTACGGGTGTCAAGATAGCACGACGGAAGGGGGCTTGTCAGCAAGGAACGCATCGGTGACTGTTGCGCGGGGCGCGCTCGCCTCGAGGGTTCTTGGCATATGTTCTCCCGAGTTGCAGAGTGTCAGAGATGCGCGCCTCGGCGCAATCGTCTTCTGAAACGAAGAAAACGTCGGAAGAGGCTTGGCCGACCTGCGCCGGAGGCCGGGCCGCCTGGCTGGGGAGGGAGGATTCGAACCTCCGAATGGCGGCTCCAAAGGCCGCTGCCTTACCACTTGGCGACTCCCCATCGCTCGGTTGAGGTGCAGGAGACCCCTACAACGTATGGCGCCGCCGGGGCATTCGCGGGCGGCGCAGTCTAGCAGAACCCGGCACGTCGTGTGCTCGAAAGACCTCTAACGAGAGTCTCGGGTGTGCGCGAAGGCGCTCCGCGGCTCAGAGCTCGCCTAGGCGCACGCTCACCGTCTGCCGTCTCGTGCCGCGCATGATCTCCACGCGTACCGTGTCGCCGGGACGCCGCGCGCGCAACAGGCGGCGCAACTGGCCGCCGTTCTGGATGCGCTCACCGTCGAGGCCGATGATGAAATCCTCGACCTGGATTCCGGCCTGCGCGGCGGGCGCGCCGCGGCCGACCTGGACGACGACGATGCCCTCCTGGACCGGAAGGTTGAAGTAGCGCGCGACCTCGGGGGTGATCTCGCGGTAGTCGATGCCGAGGTAGGCGCGGCGTACGCGACCGCTGGTGAGAATCTGCTGCATTACGTCCGTGGCGACGTTGATCGGCACAGCGAACCCGAGGCCGGTGGTGCCGGAGTACGTAGCGGTGTTGATGCCGATGACACGTCCTGAAGAGTCGAGCAGCGGACCTCCGGAGTTCCCGGGGTTGATCGCCGCGTCGGTCTGGATGAGGCCCGCGGCGATGCCGACGCCGCGGGGGTCGCGATCGGTCGCGGAGACGACTCCGCGCGTGACGGTGCGCTCGAGGCCGAGCGGATTGCCGATGGCGATCGCGAGCTGTCCCACGTCGAGACGGTCGGAGTCGCTCAGCGGCGCCGCGGGGAGATTCGTCGCGGACACGCGAACGATCGCGGTGTCGACCGACTCGTCGAGGCCGAGGACCGTGCCGGTGAACGTTCGGCCGTCCGCGGTGCGCACTTCGACCGAGCGCGCTCTCCCGACGACGTGGGCGTTCGTGATGATGATGCCGTCAGCCCGGACGATGACGCCCGAGCCGGAGCCGCCGCGGCGCGAGACCGAGACTACGGTAGGGGTCGCCGCGCGCGCGACGCGAATGACTGTTTCTTCCTCGGAGCTGCGCTGCGCTTCGAGAACCGGAACCAGGAGAACGAGGCAGAGGAGGAGGGGAACGCGTTTCATCGCGACCGTGGGAACGCACATCGCGTTCCCACGGGTCTCGGAGGCGATGGCGAGAGAGGACGAATGGGACGAATAGGACGAATAGGACGAATGGGACGGATAGGACGAATGGGACGAATGGGACGGATGGGACGGATGGGACGAATGGGACGGATGGGACGGATGGGACGAATAGGACGAATGGGACGGATGGGACGAATAGGACGAATGGGACGGATGGGACGGATGGGACGGATGGGACGGATGGGACGGATCGAACGGATGGGAGGGATGGCACGGATGGGCGGGGATGGGGAGCTCCCTATCCGTCCTATCCGTCCTATCCGTCCTATTCGTCCTATCCGTCCCATCCGTCCCGTCCTGTCGCACGGAAGCCTCTTCGACGCGCGGGGAATGACCGTTCCCGCTCCGCCCGTTCCTAATAACCTCGGAGATCCTCTGATTTGCATCGAATCGCCGCTCTGCTCGTCCTGACCCTGTCGACGTCGCTCGCCGTCCGGGCGACCACGATCGTCCTCCCCACGGATGAACAGCTTATCGACAAGTCCCCGGTCATC
The DNA here is from genome assembly GCA_964558905.1 of uncultured Thermoanaerobaculia bacterium. Classification (GTDB taxonomy): domain Bacteria; phylum Acidobacteriota; class Thermoanaerobaculia; order Gp7-AA8; family Gp7-AA8; genus QHVT01. The sequence goes on from CAZLGP010000005.1 coordinate 12,572, forward strand.
GTCAGAGGGACGGTCCTCTCGACGGTGCCCGTCGACCGCGACGGCACGATCTGGACGAAGACCCGGGTCGCGGTCACGCGGGCGATCAAGGGACAGACCGAGCCGACGATCACGATTCAGGAATTGGGGGGAGAGGAAGGCGATCGCATCACGAAGATCTTCGGCGCGCCGGAGCTCACCGAAGGCGAGCGCGTGCTGCTGTTCCTCGAGCCGGCTTCTGACGGCGGCTATCGCGTGGTGGATCTCTTCGTCGGCAAGTTCGGCGAAGGGAGAGCGCTCGATGGACGACGCCTCTGGCTCCGTCATGACACTTCCGAGGAGGTCACGTTCCTCGATGCGAATCTGCGTCCCGCGGAGCCGCGAAACCTGCAGCGCGACGCGGCGGGATTCGAAACGTTCGTCGTCGAGCGCGTTGCCGGACGCGCGGCGAAGAAGACGTACGGCATCGAGAACCCGATTCTTCAGAGCGAAGACGGCGGCGGCCGGATCCGGGCGAGCTTCACGCTGATCTCGGCGCCGAACGTCTTTCGCTGGTTTCGCTTCGACACGAATCAGACCGTTCCCTGGTACCACGTCGGGACGCAGCCTGGCTACGCCGGAAACGGTCTGAGCGAGCTGCAGACCGCGATGTCGGTGTGGACGACCTACTCCGAGGCGAAGATCCTCTACACCTACAACGGCGCCCTTCCGTCGGGCGGGACCGCGGGCAGGAACGAGGTCTACCTCAATGATCCGCTGAATGCCATTCCGGGGTCGTGGAACCCGCAAACCGGCGGGACCGTCGGGCTGGGGGGATACAACGGCACCAGCGCGGGCGGCACGTTCATTGCGCCGTTCCAGGCCGATCCGTCTCATCCTGCCGGCGCGATGCACGCCTACGGGATCACCGAAGGGCTGCTGACGATCCAGGACGGCGTTTCGCCCGCGAACGGCATCGGCAGCAGCGTGCTGGCGGAGATCATCGCCCACGAGCTCGGCCACACCCTCGGGTTCGGCCACAGTGCCAGCAACGTCGCGCTCATGTACGCGTCGGTGACGGGGCTCGGCCCGTCCCTTCGCGACGACGACCGCCTCGCCGCCCGTTGGCTCTATCCGAACGGCGGCGGGAGCAATCCGACGCCGACCGCGCCGGCGGCGCCGTCCAATCTCACCGCGGTCGCCTCCGGCAGCAACGTCGATCTCTCCTGGACCGACAACGCGAACAACGAGACGTCGCAGACCATCTACCTCGCGCAGGGCAGCGGCTCGTTCGCGAGCGTCGGCAACCTGGCCGCGAATGCGACGGCCGTGCGTCTCACTTCGCTCTCCGCCGGCTCGTATCGCGTGTACGTCACCGCTTCGAATGCGGCGGGGAGCTCGCCGCCGTCGAACACGGCGTCGTTCACCATCGTCAGCGCGCCGGTCGCGGCGTTCACGATGACGCCCGCGAGCGGCAACGCGGGCGATACGAACTTCACCTTCTACGACGAATCCACCGGGACGGTGACGTCGCGGCTCTGGCAGTTCGGCGACGGCGCCACGTCCACCGCTTCGGTCGCGTCGCACATCTACGCGACGTCGGGGCAATACACGGTCACGTTGTCCGTTCACGGCCCCGGCGGCGCATCGTCGACGTCCAAGACGGTCGTGGTCAGCGGCCCGCTGAATGCGCTGTTCGCGTGGTCTCCCGTCGTTCCGGCGCCGAATGACACCGTGCAGTTCACCGATCAGTCGGGGGGCGCGCCGGCGTCCTGGCTCTGGGAATTCGGCGACGGCTCGACGTCGACGCTGCAGAACCCGACTAAAAAATACCCCGCGGCGGGGACGTACACCGTCACGCTGACCGTTCATCGCAGCGGAACCTCGGCTTCGACCTCGCACACGCTCACGGTCGCGAACGCGACACCCGGCATGCAGCTTCCGGTGGCGGCGTTCGACGTCGCCACACCGGCGCCGGGGATCGGCAGCCCGGTCGCGTTTACCGATCGTACGACCGGGATGCCAACGGTCTGGCAGTGGTCCTTCGGCGACGGCGGCACGTCGATGGCGCAGCATCCCTCGCACGTCTATGCCGGCCCCGGTACCTACACGGTGACGCTCACCGCGTGGAACACGGCCGGTTCGAGCTCGCTTTCGAAGCAGATCGTCGTCTCCGCGATGGTCCCGTACCGTGGCCTGATCTCCGCGGCCGCGCAGACGGACGGCCAGGGCGGCACGTCGTGGCGCACCGAGCTCAGTCTCTTCAACGCCGGGCTCGAGGGCGCGACCGTGACGATGCGCTTCCTGCCGAGCCTTCTGGAGAAGACGATCCACCTCGCGCCGCGGCAGTCTGTGACGTACACGAACACGCTCCTTCATGCGTTCGGTCTCGCGGCCGGCGCGGGCGCGGTGACGATCGACGCGGAGAGCGCCGGCAGCAGCGCCCAGATCCGCGTCACGAGCCGCACGTTTACCGGCAGCCCGACGGGCACGTACGGCCAGTCGGTGCCGGACGTGCGATCGGGACAGCTCGCGAAGACGCTGTACGTCACCGGCATCCAGAGCAACTCGGGATTCCGCACGAACATCGGCCTCGTGAACCGTGCCGACGCGCAGCTCAACGCCACGCTGACGCTCCATTCGCGCGGCGGCGCGACGATCGCGACAAAGAACGTGACACTTCCGGCGAGCTCGTTCCGGCAGTCGGCGCTCTGGGCGCTCTTCCCCGAGGTGCAGGGCGCGTCCCACGATGTGCTGACCATGAAGATCGCGGCAAACGCCGCGGATGCGGTGAGCGCGTATGCCTCGGTCATCGACAACAACACCCAGGACCCGATCTACATCCAGGCTCTGGCCGCGCCGGAGGGCGACTCGCTGACGATCCCCGTCGTCGGACGCGCCCCCGGCGCGAACGAGACGTTCTGGCGCAGTGACGTGACGCTCTTCAATCCGCTGACCGGCGCCATGACGGTCACGCTGCGCTACGGCAACGTGGAGCGCACGCTCGTCATCGGAGCGGGGGAGACGGAGATCCTCGCCGACATCCTCTCGACATTCGACCTCACCGCGGGCAGCGGCGCGCTGTTCGTGAGGTGGGACGGCGGGACCGGGCCGGTGGTGACGAGCCGCACCTACACCTCGACGGAGACGGGCGGGACCTTCGGCCAGTCGATCGATCCGCTGGCGTCGCTGAAGACCACGATGGTCGTCCCCGGCCTGCGCAACGACGGGTCGTTCCGCACGAACGTCGGATTCGTGAATGGCGGCACCGAGAGCGAGACGTTCGCGGTGATCGTGCTCACGCCATCGGGCACCGAGCTCGCGCGCCGCACGCTCACGCTCGCCCCGGGCGCACAGATGCAGCAAGCCGTCAGCGCGCTCTTCCCGAGCGTGACCTCGTCCGCGTTCACGATGGTCATGGAGGGCGACGCGAACGCGCGGCTCTTCGCCTACGGCTCGATGGTCGACAACGCGTCGGGCGACCCTGTGTTTTTCGCGGGACAGTAGCGAGCTCAGTAGGGTGACCCTACTGAACTTCCAGGTCTGACCCTACTGAACGCCGACATACGAGCTCGTCGTACACGATCTGCGACCACGTCTCCATCTGCTCCCGCAACGCGGGGAGCTCGGCGAGAGGGGCCCAGCGTCCGGTCATCTTCTCCGTCTCACGCACGGTCACGTTCGCGTCGTGGGCGTCGAGCACGTAGACCGCGCCGAGGTGAACGCTGCCGACGTCGGTGGTGTCGTCGTTGAGGATGCCGACGAAGGTGAGGTCGTAGTCGCCAGCGACGTGAACCTCCTCCTCGAGCTCCTTGTGCAAGCCATCGAGGAGGTCCGGCGTGTCGGGGTTGATGTGACCGCCGATGCCGAGGGACAACTTGTGATGCAGCCGCGCCTCGGTCTGCTTCTGCGTCCGCTGCAGAAGATAGTACGAGGCGTCGTGGTGGATGAGCACGTAGGGGATGATCTGTTTGTACTGCGGCGAGATCTCGGCGGTCGGGCGGTCGAGGAAGAAGTGTCCGTCGAGAATCACGTCGAGCGCTTCGTCCAGCCGGTCGCGCACGAGGCCGCGCTCGACGAGGAACGGTGCGAGCCGCTCGCGCTCGACCACCATCACCTGCTCGGTCGTCATCGCATCGCCTCCAGCACGGTTTCGTGCAGCAATCCGTTCGTCGAGACGCCGCTGCCGCCGTCGAAACGGGCGTTGCCGCGCAGGTCCGTGAAGCGGCCTCCCGCTTCCTCGACGATGATCTGCACGGCGGCCATGTCCCACGGCGCGACCTCCGGCTCGATCGCGATCTCGATTGCCCCCTCGGCCACGAGCATGTGCATCCAGAAATCGCCGAAGCCCCGCGCGCGCGTGCAGCGGCGCATGAGCGCGAGGAAGGCGTCGCCGAGGTCATGGCGCTCCCAATCCTTGACGCTCGCGTATGCGATGTGCGCCTCCTCGACGGCGTCGATGCGGGAGACGTGCATCGAACGGCCGTTGCAGAACGCGCCTTCACCGCGGGACGCCCACCAGCGCCGCGACAGCGCGGGCGACGAGATCACCCCGACCACCGGCCGATCGTTCTCGACGAGTGCGATCAGCGTTCCGTAGATCGGAATGCCGCGGACGTAGTTGGCGGTGGCGTCGATCGGATCGAGGATCCACCGCCGCGCGCCACCGCCGCTCGTGCCGAATTCCTCACCGACGATGCCGTCGTCCGGGCGATCCGTAGCCAGCCGCTCGCGCAGTGCCCGCTCGACGGCCTCGTCAGCCTCGGAGACCGGCGACATGTCGATCTTCGTGCGCACGGCGAGCGTGGCGGACTGAAAGTGCCGGAGGGTGATCGCATCGGCCTCGTCGGCCAGCCCCAACGCGAGGCGCAGGTCCCCGTTCATGCGCGCGGAGCGTACACCGAAGTAGACTGAGCCGTCTCGGACGACGTCGCGAAAAGTCTCAAAGTCTCAAAGTCGCAAAGTCTCAAAGGATGCGCGAACTCGAGACTCTGAGACTGTGAGACTGTGAGACTTTGCGACTTTGAGACTTTGAGACTTTGAGACTTCCATGCTCACCGCGCTCGTCCTCGCCGCCGCTCTCACCATCGAAGACTACGCGACCCTCCCGCAGCCGTCGTCGCCGCGGTGGTCGCCGGACGGGAAGCGGATCGCCTACGTGCTCACGAAGGCGGATCTGGAGAAGAGCGCGTACGATTCGAACGTCTGGATCATCGACGCTGACGGGAAGAACGACCGCCAGCTCACGTATGCGCGCGGCGCGGACTTTCGGCCGCGCTGGTCGCCGGATGGGAAACGGATCGCGTTCGTCAGCGACCGCGATGGGAAGAATGCGATCTGGCTGCTGGATCCCGACGGCGGCGAGGCGCGAAAGCTCTTCGATGCGCCAACGCCCGTGCGCGAGCTCGAGTGGTCGCCGGACGGGAAGTCGATTGCCTTCTCACGTCTCGACGAGCCGTCGCCGGAAGAAGAGAAGCGGACGAAGGAAAAGGACGACGCAAGAGTGGTGGGGGAGGGGCGGAGACGTGTCCATCTTTACGTCGCTGATGTGGACACTGGCAACATTCGGCCGCTCACCAGCGGCGCGTTCTCGATCTGGACGTTCCAGTGGTCGCCGGCGGGGACGGAGATCGCCTTCGACCGCGGCCCGGGCACCGGCCTCGACGACCTCTATCGTACGGACATCTACACCGTGAACGTCGCCACCGGCGAGATGAAGCCACTCGTGGTGCGCCGCGGCTCGGATCGCTCTCCGGTCTACTCGTCTGATGGAAAGTGGCTCGCGTTCACGACCTGGGGCGGCGTGCACGACTGGCTCGTCGAGCAGGAAGTGCACGTGATTCCAGCCGGCGGCGGCGAGTCCCGCAGTGTCTCGAAGGCGTACGACCGCACCCCCGAGGCGATCTTCTGGAGTGGTTCTCACCTCTGGATCGAAGGTCCCTACGGCACGACGACGCAGCTCTACCGCGTGAATGCAGACGGAAGCGGCTGGACCGATACGACGAGCGTCCCGGGCGTGATCGGCGATGCGAACGTTCACCGCGGTCGCGCCTCGTACATCTATCAGTCGCCCAGCGAGCCTCCCGAGCTGTTCGTCGAGAAGAAGCAGCTCACGCATCACAACGACGCGGTTCGAACGCGGCAGCTCGGCGAGACGCGCCTGATCCGCTGGAAGAATCCGAAAGACGGCCTCGAGATCGAAGGGCTGCTCACGCTGCCGGTCGGCTACAGCCGCATCCGGGCGCAGGGCGCAGGGGACAGGGCGCAGGAAGGGCCGCCGCAAGCCCTGTCGTCCGCGCTCTCGTCCGGGCGTGTCCCGCTGCTGACGTTCGTCCACGGCGGCCCGGCCTCCCGGTTCGATCAAGGCTACCTCGGCTACCTCGGACACGTTTACGCACCGCAGGTGCTCGCCGCCCACGGCTTCGCGGTGCTGCGCCCGAACCCGCGCGGCACCGGCGGCTACGGTGGCGCGTTCCGCCGCGCGAACCGGAACGACTGGGGCGGCATGGACTGGATCGACATCAACGCCGGCATCGACAAAGTGATCGCCGACGGCATCGCCGATCCCGAACGCCTCGGACTCATGGGCTGGAGCTACGGCGGTTTCATGGCGGCGTGGGCAATCGGCCACAGCGAGCGCTTCCAGGCCATCAGCGTCGGCGCGCCCGTCGTCGATCTCCTCAGTTTTCACGGCACGGCCGACATCCGCGACTACATCCCGAGCTACTTCGGACCCGCCCCGGCGTCGCTCGACACGTTGCGCGCGCACAGCCCGCTGTGGCACCTGAAGAAGACGAGCGCGAAGGTGCTCATCCAGCACGGCGAAGCCGACGACCGTGTGCCGCTCTCGCAGGGGACGATGCTCTACCGCATGCTCGACGAGCTCGGGGTCGACGTGACGATGGTGACGTATCCGCGCACCCCGCACGCGCCGCGCGAACCGAAGCTGCGCATGGACATCATGAGGCGCAACCTGGAGTTGTTCCGCGGGATGATGAAGTAACACCACGGAGCGCCGTCTCGCCGGCTGACAGGGGCGTCCTAGGAGTCTGCGCGGTAGAAATGCCAGGCGCGCTGCGCCGCCCGAAGCCGCGACGGATGACCGCATCCGTAACGTGCCGGAAGGCGGAGCAACCAGCGCAGCCGGCCGGGCCGGCTACGCTGCCTCCTCCCGCCGCGCGCTCTGCTCTGCCCACAACGCCGCGTACAGTCCGTTCTCCGCGAGCAGCGAGTTGTGGGTGCCGGTCTCCACGATGCGGCCTTTCGCGAGGACGTGAATGCGTTGCGCGTGGGCGATGGTCGAGAGGCGGTGGGCGACGAGGACGGTCATGCGCTGTTGCGTGCCGGCGGTCAGCGCGCGGATGGTCTCGGTGATCGATCTCTCGGTGATCGAGTCGAGGCTCGAGGTGGCCTCGTCGAAGATCATCAGCTCGGGGTTGCGCAGCAGGGCGCGGGCGATGGCGAGGCGCTGGCGCTCTCCGCCGGAGATCTTGATGCCCCCTTCGCCGATCTTCGTGTCGAGTCCCTTGCCGCCGCGCTCGATGATCGGCAGGGCCGCGGCCTGGCGGAGAACCTCGATGCACTGCGCGTCGGTGGCCTGTGGATTCACGAAGAGGAGGTTGTCGCGGATCGTGCCGGCGAAGAGCTGCGTCTCCTGCGTGACCAGTCCGATACGGGCGCGCAGCGCGTCCTGGTCGACCTCCGTGATGTCGACGCCGTTCACGGCGAGGCGCCCGGTCGTCGGGCGATAGAGGCCGACGAGCAGCTTCACCAGCGACGTCTTGCCCGATCCCGAGGGGCCGACGAAGGCGACCGTCTCGCCGGCATGGATCTCGAGGTCCACGGATTCCAGGGAGGGCGTCGCCGCCGAGGGATAGGTGAACGAGACGTCGTGGAAGATCACCCGGCGCAGCGATCCGAGGGCCGCGGGGTTGGCGGGCTTCGGCGCGGGCTCGATCGCCAGAACTTCCTCGAGTTTCTCCATACTCGCGCGCGCCTCCTGGTACTGGGCGATCATTGCGCCGAGCTCCGCGAGCGGCGAGAAGATCGCGAACGAGTAGAAGAAGAGCGCATAGAACTCGCCGAGGGTGATGCTCCTGGCGAAGAGGAGCCACAACATCAGGAACAGCAGGCCGGCGCGCGTGGTGTTGATCAGCGTGCCCTGCAGGAACGAATAGAAGCGGAGGAAGCGGACTTTCTTCAGCTCCAGGCCGAGGATGCCGGCATTGACTTTGTTGAGGCGGTGGATCTCCTGATTCTCGAGGCCGAGGGACTTCACCAGCTCCACGTTGCGCAGGGTCTCGGTCGTCGAGCCCGCGAGCTCGGCGGTCTGCGTGACGATCACCCGCTGCTGGGTCTTGATCCGCCGGCTGATGAAGAACATGAGCGTGCCGAGGCTGGGGGCGAGGAGCAGGTAGGCGCTGCCGATCGTCCAGTGGACGGTGAACGCGTAGATCGTGACGAAGACGAGGCCGACCATCGACACGAACAGCATGTTCACGAAGTTCGTGATCAGCGATTGCGCGTCCGCCCGGGCCTTGTGCATTTTCTGCAGGATCTCGCCCGAGCGCTGGTCTTCGAAGACGGCGTAGGGGAGGGAGAACGAGTGCGAGACGCTGCGCTCGTAGAGCTCCGCGCCGGTCCGCTGGGCGATGACGTTGACGAAGTAGTCCTGGAAGTTCTTGGCGATGCGCGACACGAGCGCGACCCCCACGTACGCGAGCAGCAGCAGGAGCACGCCCCGCACGAACACCTCGCGCGGGAGCTCGCCGGCTTTGACCGCGTAGCGGTCGACGATGAGCCGGAATACCTGCGGGTCGAGCAGGGAGAAGACCTGGTTGATCGTCGCCAGCCCGAGCGCGGCGAGGATGAGCCGCTTGTAGCGGAGGAGGTAGGTCGATAGCAGTCGCATTGGTCAGATGATAGTTGGCGGTTGGCGGTTGGCGGTTGGCAGTTGGCGGTTGCCCGTTGCCCGTTGCCCGTTGCCCGTGCTGTTGCGCTGGCGAAGCTCTCTCGCAACCCGCAACCGCCAACCGCCAACCGCCAACCGAACCGCTACTGCTTCAAGAACAGTGCGATCGTCATGAAGAGCCCGATGGCTACGACCGCCACGCGCACGAACTTGCGCCCGAGCCGGCGCGCGACGCGCGCGCCGAGGTAGCCTCCGATGATCGTGCCGGTCATCATCACCAGAACATCGCCCCAGACGACCGCGTTCGCGAAGACGAAATAGATCGCGGCGATGCCGTTGATCGCGACGGCGAGGATGTTCTTCAGCCCGTTCATCTGGTGCAGGTCGGTGAGGCCGATCAGGCCGAGGGCGGCGAGCATGAGGATGCCCATGCCGGCGCCGAAGTAACCGCCGTAGGTGCCGACGACGAACTGAAAGACGAAGACGCCCGCCACCCATGCGGTTGACGGTTGGCGGTTGGCGGTTGGCGGAGGGGCGAGACGGAGGCGCCGGGTGATCGCTTCCTGCAGAGCGAGGAGGATCGTCGCGCCGAGAATGAGAAACGGGACGAGTTGCTCGAAGACGGAGCTGGGGGTGCGGAGGAGCAGCCAACTCCCCAGCGCGCCGCCGAGAAGCGAAGGCACGATGAGCATCAACAGCCAGCGTCTTACCGTGGAAAGCTCGCGGCGGAACCCGTAAGCGCCGGCGAGCGACCCCGGCCAGATCGCGACGGTATTCGTCGCATTGGCCACGATCGGATCGCGCCCGATCCACAGCAGGGCCGGAAACGAGATCAGCGTCCCCCCTCCGGCGATGGAGTTGATGGCGCCGGCGGCGATGCCGGCGGCGAAGATGACCAGGGTGGCGAGCGTCACGCGCGGGGCATTATGAAGTTGTGAAGTCTCAAAGTCTCAGAGTCTCAGAGTCGCAAAGTCTCAAAGTCTCAAAGTCTCAAAGTCTCAAAGACCCACCCGACCCGTCGTGCGCGGGAGGGGGGGCCTCTTTGAGACTTTGAGACTTTGCGACTTTGAGCTGCGACTTCACGCGAGTGCCGTCGAACGAGCAACCGCCCAGCACGTCAATACACGCCCTCGGTCAGATACAGCTCGCTCAGCACGCGCAGGGCGGTGTAGGCGTGGGCGTTGCCGTCGGGGGTGATCGCGACCGGTGAGATCTTGTAGACGCCGGCGGGATCGGTGGCGGTGAGCTCGCGCCACAGCTCGCGTTGGCCGCTCGCCAGGGTGACGCGGTGGACGCGCGCGGGAAGGGAGGTGGGGCGGTAGACGAACAGGGACGCGCCGTCGGCGGCGAACTGGATCGGAATCTCGCCCTCTTCGACGCCCGTGACGGGAATCGCCGCCGTGCCGTCGAGGGGATAGAGGACAACTCGCTCCTCGGCCGACATCCCGGCCACGAAGCGGCTGTCGGGCGAGACCGCGAACGAGCGGATGCCGCCGCTCCAGATGTTCTCGGGCGAGACCGGCTTCACGGTCTCGTCGAGCGTGTCGATGACGTGGAGCCGGTAGCCGCCGTTGGCGACCGCGCCGCCGACGACCACGCGGCGCGAGTCGGGAAACCACGCCGCGCCGCTCTCGAAGACGCCGTCGATCTTCAGCTCGCGCGCCTCGCCCGTGCCCGTCGGAACGATCACCAGCTTCGTGCCCTGATGCGCGAGCACCCACTTTCCGTCGAGGGAGAGCGCGTCCGCGATCCCATCCGCGAGCCGCAGCGGCGCGGGCGCGTCCGCGTGGCGGAGGTAGACCGCGCTCTTCGCGCCGCCGCCCTCCCGCGTCTCGCTGAAGAGGATCGTGCGGCCGTCGGGGGAGAGGTCGGCGAGGATCGACCAGTCGAGCCAGGAGGAGTCCTGTTCCGGGTCTTCGAGCCTTCGAGTCGTCGAGTCGTCGAGGGGGGTCGCTGGATCAGTCGTCGTCGCTCCTCGAGGCCCCGACGACTCGACGACTCGACGACTCCACATCAGCGCGGCGCGTCCCATTACGT
>CAZLGP010000006.1:0-18438 GCA_964558905.1 uncultured Thermoanaerobaculia bacterium
ATCCGATGGACGCGCCGGACGCGCCGGAGAAGGTGACGATCGAATTCGAGTCGGGCGTGCCGGTGGCGGTGAACGGCGAGGAGCTCTCCCCCGCGAGGCTCGTGCAGACGCTCAACGAGATCGGCGGACGTCACGGCGTCGGCCGCGCCGACATCGTCGAGAACCGCCTGATCGGCATCAAGTCGCGCGGCGTATACGAGACGCCCGGCGGAACGCTGCTCGTCAACGCGCTGAAGGCCCTCGAGTCGATCGTCCTCGACAAGGAATCCGCACACGAGAAGGAGCGCATCGCCACGCGCTACGCGGAGCTCGTCTACAACGGTCAGTGGTTCGCGCCGCTGCGCGAGGCATTCGACGCGTTTGTGACCGTCCTCGCGGAAAAGGTCACCGGCACGGTCGCCCTGAAGCTGTACAAGGGCAACACGACCGTCGTCGGCCGCCAGTCGCCGTACTCGCTCTATCAGCAGCACCTCGCGTCGTTCGACATGACCGGCTACGACGTCACCGATTCGGCCGGCTTCATCAAACTCTTCGGATTGCAGCTCCGCGGCAGCAGGCGGATCTCGCCGATGGACGTGGACAGCGTCCAGAAGGCGAATGGGGGCTGGGCCAGCAAATGACCGGCGCGCCTGTCCAGGGCATGTGGGGTGGCCGGTTCAGCGAGGGGCCGTCCGCGCTTCTGCGGGCGCTGAACGACTCGTTCGCGTTCGACCGCGAGCTGTTCGCGGAGGACGTGGAGGGATCGATCGCCTGGGCGACGGAGCTCGCGCTTGCGGGCGTGCTCTCCGGCGAGGAGGAGGAGGCACTCGTTCGCGCATTGCGCGAGCTCCCACCGCCCACCGCCCACCGCCCACCGCCAAACGATTTCGAGGACATCCATTCATACGTCGAGGCATCGCTGCGCGAGGTCGTCGGTCCGCTCGCGGGAAAGCTGCACACCGGCCGCTCCCGCAACGATCAGGTCGCGACCGATCTCAGACTGTGGTTGAAGAAGGCGTGCGATGACGCCATCGCGCTCGCCGGGGCGCTGGCGCGCTCGCTCGCGGAGAAGGCCCTCGAGCACGCATCGTCTCCGATGCCGGGCTATACCCACCTGAAACAGGCCGAGCCCGTGACGTTCGGACACTGGTGTCTCGCGTACGTCGAGATGCTCAGGCGCGATCTGTCGCGCATCGACGACGCGAAACAGCGCGGCGATGAATGTCCACTGGGCAGCGCGGCGCTTGCCGGGACGCCGCTGAACATCGACCGGGAGCGCCTCGCAAAGTCCCTCGGCTTCGCCCGCCCGACGCGCAATTCACTCGACGCCGTCTCCGATCGCGACTTCGCCGCGGAGTATCTGTTCTCCGCATCCATGCTGCTCACGCACCTCTCGCGTCTGGCCGAAGATCTGATTTTCTTCACGAGCGACGAGGCCGGCTACGCGGAGCTGCCGGACGCACTGGCGACCGGCTCCTCGCGCATGCCGCAGAAGAAGAATCCCGACGTCCTCGAGCTCGCGCGCGGATACGCCGCGCGGTCCATCGGCGAGCTCACCGGCTTCCTCGCGCTGCTGAAAGGTCTGCCGCTCGCGTACAACAAGGACCTCCAGCTCGACAAAGAGCCTCTGTTCCGCACGCGCACGCTGCTCGCGGTGCTGCTGCCCGCGCTGGCGGCTCTGATCGCGGGCTTGAAGATCGATGACCGGATGCGGGAAGCTGCATCGAGCGAGCTGCTGCTCGCGACGCACGAAGCCGACCAGCTCGCATTGACCGGCGTGCCTTTCCGCGAAGCGCACGAGATCGTCAGTCGTCGAGTCGTCGAGTCGTCGAGTCGTCAGGGAGAGGAGTCGCTCGAAGACTCGAAGACTCGAAGACTCGAAGACTCCCTCAACACGAAGAACGTCCTCGGTGGCACCGCCCCGGCGCGTGTCGTGGCGGCCGCGAAGGCCGCACTGGAGACCCTGAATTGAAACTCCCGAGGGGCTTCGTGGCCTCCGGCGTGCGCGCCGGCATCCGCAAGAAGCGGCCGGACCTCGGCCTCATCGTCGCGCCCGACGGCGCGAACGCGGCCGCCGTGTTCACGCAGAATCGCTTTCTGGCGGCGCCGGTCGTCCTCTCGAAGGCGTCGCTCAAGAAGAGCGGCGGCCGGGTGAAGGCCGTCGTCGTCAACGCCGGTTGCGCGAATGCCGTCACCGGCAAGGAGGGGCTCGACGCCGCGAAGCGGGTGCGCACTCGCGCGGCGGAGCTCCTTCAGTGCGACGGCGATGAGATCTTTCTCGCCTCGACCGGCGTCATCGGCGTCGTGCTGCCGGACAAGAAAGTGCGCGACTTCCTCCCCGACGCGGTGAACCGCCTCTCGGCCGGCGGCATCGAGGCGCTCTCTCACGCGATCCTCACCACCGACGTCGGCCCGAAGGTCGCCCAGGCATCATTCACTCTCGACGGCAAGCGCGGGCGGCTGGTCGGCGTCGCGAAAGGCGCGGGCATGATCCATCCGAACATGGCCACGATGCTCGCGTTCGTGATGACCGACGCGAACGTCTCGCCGGCCGCATTGTCTAAGATGCTCAAAGCCAGCGTCGACCAGAGCTTCAACTCCATCTCCGTCGACGGAGACACGTCGACGAACGACACCGTGTTGGTGATGGCCTCCGGAAAGCTCGGCAATCCCTTAGTCGTTCACGAGAATCACGCCGACCTGGCGGACTTTCAGCGCGCGCTCGACGCGCTCTGCCGCGACCTGGCCTGGATGATCGTCCGCGACGGCGAAGGCGCGATCCGGGTGATGGAGATCGAGGTCACGGGGGCGAAGACGGACCGCGACGCGAAGCTCGCCGCGCACGCCATCGCCACCTCGCCGCTGGTGAAGACCGCGCTGCACGGCGGCGACCCGAACTGGGGCCGCATTCTCGCCGCGGTCGGCCGCAGCGGGGCGCGCTTCTCCCTGAAGAAGATCTCCCTGCACGCCGGTCCGATCGCGCTCGTCACGAACGGCGCACCCGCGGCGTACAAAGAAAAGGACGCGGCGAAGATCTTCGCCCGCGAGCGCGTCCCGCTGCGCGTCGATCTCGGCTCCGGCAGCGCCCGCACCGTCGTCCTCTCCAGCGACCTCGGACGCGACTACGTCAGCCTCAACGCCGACTACCGGAGTTGATCTCTCCGCAGCCCCGAGCGGAGTCGAGGGGCCAAGTTAGCATCTCCGACGAGTGGGCCCGTAGCGCAAGTGCAACGGGAACGAAAGGCGGTTTTCGTTACACTTCACGGCCATGAAACGAACGGCTGTTGTGCTTCTGTCGCTCGCCGTCGCCTTCCCTCTCCTCGGCGCCTGGAACCAGCCCGTTCGAGCGCGCAGCGCCATGGTCGCATCGACGTCGGAGATCGCCTCGCGCGTCGGCGTGGACGTCATGAAACGCGGAGGAAACGCGGTCGACGCCGCGGTCGCAGTCGGTCTCGCGCTCGCCGTCACCTGGCCCTCGGCGGGCAACCTCGGCGGCGGCGGATTCATGCTCGTTCGCAAGGCCGACGGCACGACCGAGGCCATCGACTACCGCGAACGGGCCCCGCTGGCGGCTCACCGCGACATGTACCTCGATGCGCAGGGCAACGTGATCAAAGGAATGTCCACTGACGGCTACCGCGCCGTCGGCGTGCCGGGCACCGTGGCGGGACTCGCCCTCGCGCACAAACGCCACGGCAAACTGAAGTGGGAAGACCTCGTCGAGCCCGCGCGCAAGCTCGCCGCGGACGGCTTCGAAGTCAACTATCACCTCGCCCGCAGCCTCTCCTACAAGAGCACGATCGAGAAGATGCAGCCGTGGGCGGAAAGCCGGCGGATCTACCAGCGCGACGGCAAGTTCTATGAAACGGGCGAGACCTTCGTGCAGCCGGATCTCGCGGCCGCGCTCGCGCGCATCAAAACCAATCCACGCGACTTCTATGAAGGCGAGACCGCGCGGCTCATCTCCGCGGACATGAAGGCCAACGGCGGAATCATCACGATGGAAGACCTCCGTACGTACGAGCCGACCCTCCGCGAGGCGTTGCGGGGGACGTACCGCGGCTACGAGATCCTGACGATGCCGCCGCCGTCGTCAGGAGGCATCGCCTTGATCGAGATGCTGAACATGCTCGAGCCGTACGACCTGAAGGCGATGGGCTGGCACTCGTCGCGATACGTCCACACACTGATCGAGGTGATGCGGCGAGCCTTCGCGGACCGGGCCGCCTATCTCGGCGACGCGGACTTCGTGAAGGTGCCGGTGGGAGGTCTGACGTCGCGTGCGTACGCGCAGATGCGCGCGAAGAACATCACCGACCGCGCCACGCCGAGCAAAGACGTTCGCGGCGGCGGACCGACCGCCTACGAGTCACCCGATACGACGCACTACTCGATCGTCGACTCCGAAGGGAACGTGGTGTCGACGACGTACACGCTCAACGATTCGTACGGCGCCGGAGTCACGGCGAAGGGCACGGGCATCCTGCTCAACAACGAGATGGACGACTTCACGTCGAAAGTGGGCGTGGCGAACGACTACGGGCTCATTCAGGGCGAGGCCAACGCCATCGCGCCGAAAAAACGACCGCTTTCGTCGATGACGCCCACCATCGTGCTCAAAGAGGGGAAGCCCTACTTCGTCATCGGCAGCCCCGGCGGCCCGACGATCATCAACACGGTGCTGCAGGCGATCGTCAATGTCATCGACTTCGACATGAACATCCAGCAGGCCGTGAGCGCGCCGCGCTTTCATCACCAGTGGCTCCCCGATCACATCTTCTGGGAGCGTTTCGATCTCAACGACGACACGCGCGCCGCGCTGGAAGCGCGCGGCCACGCCTTCCGCACGCTTCCGGGCATGGATCGCACTGCACCCGGCGACATCGGCGATGCGCAGGGAGTGCTGATCGATCCGAAGACGGGCATGCGCATGGGAGGCTCGGATCCCCGGAGGGGCGGGGTGGCGGTGGGGTGGTGATCCACGCCCACAAAACTCTAGGCGAAGCCCGAAGACTTTCAGACTTTCTCGTTGCCGGTTGCTCGGCTGCGATGCGCCCATCGTCCTAAGTGGCAACGGGACCGAAACGTGGCATAATCAGGGCCACCCATACATCACTACTCTTCTCGGAGGCGTCATTGCCGTTCGACCTTTTGCCTCACTTCACCGACGCGGCCAAATCCCCGTTGGCGCTCCTTGCCTACATACTCGCGATCGCGGCGTGGGTGACCGCCACCTTCCTCCGCAAGCGCCTCGAGGGCAAGGCAACCAAGATTCTCAAGCTCTACAAGAACGATCAGGCGAAGCTGGAAGCACTCAGGAGCATCAAGGGCGCCCCTCGCCTGGGTCCCATCGAGGACGTCGACAAGATCATCGAGGTGCTCAAGCTCCGTGATCGGCAGAACGCTCGCACCCTCTTTCTCGTCGGATTCGTCGTTGTTGTTCTCGGCATTCTCGCCGCCTACGGCATGAAACTAGGCTCGCAAGAGCGCGGCACCGGGGAGATCACAGATCTCTCAGAAACACGCTCCGAGCTGCTCAAACAATATGAAGAGACGGAACGCGAGATCAAGAAGCTGGTCCGCCCCGCGGCGCCAAATCCAGATCCGGAGTATGTGGCGAAACTACACGCTCTGATCAAGAGAAATCGAGCGATAGCCGCTAGAGTCGGCGAGCAGGATAGCTGGGGTGAGGTTGCCACGTTGATAGAAATCCGCCTTCCCGGCACCCTCCAGGACTTGGGGTATCCGGTGCCTGAGAAGTGACTATGGTCGGTGCACTCTATACTCTCTGCTGCGTCGCTACGCTGGCGGCGTCACCACCTCTGGTAACCGTCAAGCTCGACATCGATAACTCTCTGCAAACAGCGATGCCGCTCCTTCCATCGTTCGATGGCCTACGTACCGTAGGGTCCGATGAAGTCGCAGACGTTACGGTGCATGCGCGAATGACTCGCGACCCGGGCGGTCCGACTGTAACCATGTGGCTTACCACTCCGACTGCGATTGATAGTCCACCCAAGCGACTTCCGGTCAAGGTAGCGTGTGACGTCGATCCAGATTGCAGAACAGCCGAAGCTGGCGATCGCGCCGTGCGCGCGGTGTTTACCCATGCGCTCGACCTCACGCTATTCAGTTACCGCCACGGTCTCGGGCATCTCAACATCACTTATTGCCACTCCCTGTTAGCTATCGAACTGGAAGTGAACTCGCCGAAGCGCGTGGGCTTGGATCACTTTCTCTTCTATATTCTCGCGAACTACGGCAAAGACGGATCGGTCGCCAGCACCATGCAGCGCGAATTGCGACTGCTTCCAGATGGCAGGCACAGCGATACGCGTGGCCGCTTTTACGCGGTTGGCGGGAGCGCGAGAGATACGGAAGAGTATTTCCAGAGAAGCTGCAAGAATGGAAAGGTGCCGCCGTTTGCACTGGTTATGCAACTCCGCTCACCGGACCTACGATGGAAGACCGCCGCTCCAAGCTTGCCGACTCTCCACTAGGATACCAAATGGAACACCGCTCGAGAGTATTGATTTGTGCCACCGCAATGCAGATTGCCATTGCCGTGCTCAACAGCGGATGTTCATCCACCTATGATCCGAGGCTGCCTCTCAATATCGGCAACATACCTACCGACGCCGCATCAATTGCACGGCTGCAGGCACGAATGCCGACCGGCGGCGAGCGCCTCCGCAACTCGCTGGAACTCACTGTACGTGCACGCGATAACTACATGTCGGATCTCTCCGACGCGCGTCTGGCGATCGCTACTCTCGGTAAGGCGCTAGATGCGGCTCCCAAGAATCCGTACGCATGGGTACAACTCGGCGCATACCTCGCACGCGACCATCAGCCGCTCGCGGCTGCTCTGGCAACCGAGCGCGGCCTGAACAACTTACATCAGCTTTGCTACGGCGGCTCGCAGGAGCAATCCACCTCACTCATTGACTGCCTGCCCGAGGTGGAAGATCTCCGCCAGACGGCAAACATCAACCTCGCGATGTACCGGACATCGGCGGGCAAGCCCCTGCTGGCCACGCTCGCACTCTCGTCTCTCGATCCTAATACGCTACCACCATTTCACCGTCTGGCATATCACTGGACCGCCGCGGATGTCATGACTCGCCTTGGAGACACTGTCCGCGCGGACGAGGAGCTTACGGGAGCAGAAAGTGTCCCCCCTATCGCTGCCGCCGACATCCGCTACTACCCTCACTACGGTGGCAACAGGCGGGTCGCCGCTCAATCATACTTGACTGGTCTCGTTTACATGGAGCGCGCACGGACGGCTCGCAGCGTTGCAGATGGCCGGACAGAGTTGGCGCGAGCGAGCGAGAATCTCGAGCGGTCGCTCAAGAATTATGGCGGTAACTGGGATGCGCAGCTTGCACTCGCGAATGTACGCGTACAACAAAATCGTCTGGACGATGCACTGCACATACTTCGTCCGCTCGCGGAGGTCGTCCCGGCTGAGGCGCCGATGGTGCAACCGGAACGCATCCACTTCAACTTGGGCAACGTATATCTCGCTCGCTTTAACATCGGTGGATCTATCCAGGACCTGGACGCTGCTCACAGCGCGTACGATCGGGCTGCTCGTGCCGTGCATGAGCGCAGCGAACGCATCAAGGCAGTAGTCGAGAAGGCCAACGTCTTGGAACTCCGCGCAGAAGTGGCCGATTTCTTCGTCGAGGCGCTCGTAAGTCGGCGAGCCGTCTTCGGTGAGGCCCTCAACAACCTGGGCTTGACCTACTACTCAGAGTTCGAGCACGCATCGGAGAGAGCGACGCGTGCGGCGCTATTCACGGCGGCGGAGGTCAGTTGGCGCAGGGCAGTCGGAGACTCGAGCTGGAATGACCGGCATCTGGCGTGGGCAAATCTGGCGCGACTCTACATCCATGACGAGAGGATCGCCGCAGCAGTTGATGCCGCTGACCAGGCGCTGGCTGGCGATCCGTATCATGTCGCCGCACTGAGTGCACTCGTAGAGTTTGCTTTGAACGAGACGGATCCCGCAAAGGCGGCCCACGTGGCATTCGCTGTCGCCTCGCTCGTGAACAAATATCATGGTGGGAACGTGCCCGCATTGATCCGCCACTGGCTCGAGCAACTCCGCTATCGAGTCACTCTCGACATCCCGAGCCGTGACACTGACAGGGCGACGATTGCGATCCTTCTTGCCACCGGACAACACAGGCTTGCGAGGCGAGAGATTCAGAAGTCCATCAGCGTTCACCATGACTGGGGTTGGCCCGTCGTGAAACTGACCGCCATGGACCTTCCCGTCCGACTGTTGGCGCTGGAGCCAAACCTGGATACGATTGCAAACTCGTCGGTTCACACCTACGATTGGGTCGGCCGACGGGAGCGAGGCGAAGCGCTTGCTGTGCGGGCCGCGCTCAGAGCTGCTCAAGGTGACCCCGCCGGAGCCCGGCGTGACATCGAAAGGGCAATCGCCGACGGCGCGGACAGCCGCGAGTTGCAGCAGCTTACCGGGATTGTGAATGCGAACCTGTCCCGAAAAGATCTCCCGTTGTCCCAAATCATCGCTGTCTTGCCCTTTATCCTCGTTCATGATGTTTCCGATACCTGGCCCCGGGCGATCAGCACGTCTTTAGCAGAGCTGTTGCAGACCGTACCTGAACTTCGCGCGGTGCAGCTCGAGAGCGACACGGTGGCCGTGCTTCAGGAGCGCACCCTTTCGCCGGCACAAGTCGCACGTCGCAGCGGTGCAGGTGTCGTGCTCGGGGGCTACCTATCGGTGGCCGCTGGCCTCGTCGTCGTCGACGTCGCATTGTGGGATGCTGCCACGCAGACGCCCATCGCTCTCGGCACGATGCCGTCCGGCAAGACGCTCCAAACGCGTCGCTATTCCACCTCTCGCGAACACATGCACACATTGCTCGAGTCCATCGTTCAAGACGTAATCTCCGCGTTGCGCCTGCGCAGCGTCAGTGCTGACGCACTCAGAGCGGCTCATCCCACGCTCGATGGCGAGGCCTACGCGGCGTTCTTATCCGCCATGGAAGCGCTTTATAGTGCCCAACCGCAAGGCGCCCGCCTCGCCGAGCGTCATTTCGTGAACGCTCTGGAAGAGGATCCATTGTTCGCAGCCGCGCTGGCCGGGCGGGTCTACGCGATGTATGCGTTGGCGAATCTGTACGAACAACCCGCGAACACAATGCGCGCCGCCCATGCCATGGCTGAAAGCGCTGCGATGATTGCACCGCACTCCGGATTCATTCATACCGCACTTGCACTGGTGCGAACATGGTTCGACTGGGATCTCGAGGGGGGCGACGCCGCTTTTCGCCGAGCGATCGAGCTCGAACCTCACCGAGCGTCACATCATCGCTACTATGGCGATCTACTACTCGCACAGGGTTGCTTTCATGAGGCTCTGGCAGAGAAGGATCGCGCAAGCGAACTCGCACCGCTTTCGCCGGTGACTCAGCTCGAACTTGCGCTTCCTCTATTCTATCTGGGCCAGCACGACGATGCGGTCAGGCAACTCAAGGAATCGCTGACGCTCGATCCGACTTCTTGGCGGGCCTACCTTTATCTCGCTTGGGTCTATACCGCCCTTGGAGATTACGAGCAGGCGCATTATGCCCTTGACGCCGCCGAGCGATACAAAACTGGCCGTAGCGCCTACTTGTTATCACACCGCGCAGTGACGTTCGCTCGTGCCCACCGCTTCGAGGAGGCGGAAATGATTCTTCGCGACCTGCTCGCACACAACACGGACGACGTCTACATCCTGCCACTTCTCATCGCTCGGATTTACGACGCGCTCGGACGCTCTACTGAGGCGTGCGAGCAGTTGAGCCGCGCATCAGAGGACCGCTCGGAATCGATCGTCTGGCTCAAAGTTGACCCTTGGCTACAGATCGAAACAAAACGAAGCAGCGGTTTGTATGAGCGGGTCGCCCCGCTCGGTCACTGCACCGGGCAACCTCCAGAGATGCGCTAGAATTGGCTGACATGAACTTGACTTTCGGCGCAGAACGTCGGAACGGCTGGTACCTGCCGATATTCCTTCTGCCTACTCGCCCTTTCAGAAGAAGATCCGCCCCCGGCTCGACATTGAGCTGTTTGCGAGATCGGTGGTCGCGCAACCCGGGGATGGCAAAAACTCGACGATGACAGCAATCGGACTCTAGTACGATACGATGCGCCCCGCTATGAAGGTCGACAAGAAAGAGCTCACTGCCTGGGCCGCGCGCGAGCGCGATCGCTTCGAAGAGACGCTGAAGGAGCTCGTGGAGATCCCGTCGGTCTCCGCGGATCCAGAACACAAGATAGACATTCGTCGCTGCGCCGACGCGGCGGCGCAGCTCATCCGCGATTTCGGCGGGAAGGCGAAGATCTACGAGACGGAAGGCAACCCGCTCATCCACGGCCGCTTCGACGTCAGCCCCAGCGCGCCGACCCTCACGATCTACAACCACATGGACGTGCAGCCCGCGTCGAAAGAAACGGAGCCGTGGGAGACGGAGCCGTTCACATTCACGAAGAAGGGCAACCGCTACTTCGGTCGCGGCACGACGGATGACAAGGGTCCGGCGCTCAGCGCGATGTGGGGCATTCGCGCGGCCCGCGAGGCCGGGATTCCCCTGAACCTGCGCCTGCTCTGGGAGCTCGAAGAGGAGATCGGGAGCCCAAGCTTCGAGTCTGGCATCAAGGCCAACGCGAAAGACTTTGCGACCGACCACCTCCTCGTCTCCGACACCATCTGGGTCTCGCGCAAACAACCCGCGTGTCCGGCGGGACTGCGCGGCCTGCAGGGCTTCACGCTCTCGCTGCAGACGGGCACCACCGACCAGCACTCCGGCGTCACCGGCGGCGCCGCCCGCAATCCCCTCGGCGAGCTGATGCAGCTGGTCTCGGAGATGTACGACGCGCGCACGGGCAAAGTGAAGATCAAGGGCTTCTACGACGACGTCGAGGCTCCGTCGAAGCAGGAGCTCGCGGACTTCCGCAACTCAGGCTTCACGGTGAAGCAGTTCAAGAAGGACCATCTCTTCAAATCGATCCGCACGGAGGATCCGTTGGAAGTGATGAAGCGCATCTGGGCCATGCCGACCTTCGAAGTGCACGGACTCGTCGGCGGGTACACGGGTCCGGGCATCAAGACCGTCATCGCTCCCCGCGCCGAGGTGAAGATCTCCTGCCGGCTCGTGCCGAGGCAGGATCCGAAGCGGATCCAGAAGCTCGTCCGCGAATTCGTGAAACAGCGTAGCCCGGACGTGAAGGTCGAGATCGAGAACCAGATGTGGCCGTACAAGGCCCCGACCACCGGTCCGCTCGCCGTAGCGGTGAAGGATGCCATGAAGTTCGCCTTCGGCCGCGAGCCGGTGTTCGTCCGCGAAGGCGGCTCGATCGGCGCGGTCGTCTCGATGGAGAAGGTGCTCGAGACACCGGTGATGTTCCTCGGTCTATCGTTGCCGGAGCACGGCTATCACGCCCCGAACGAGAACTACGACTGGCAGCAGGCCCGGGGCGGCATCGTGATGTTCGTCAAATACTTCGACAATCTCGCGAAGATGTAGAAGAGTTAAGTAGGGTCAGATCCGGAAACTCTACTTAAGCGGTGGCGGGGCGGATGGCTTAAGTAGAGTTTCCGGGTCTGACCCTACTCAACTCGGCGCAGGGCCGACGTACTTTGCGCGGGGGCGGATCATCGTCCCCTGCTGGTATTGCTCGTTTGCGTGCGCGATCCAGCCGATCGTGCGGCCGATCGCGAACAGCGCGAGCGCAGCCGCGCGCGGGAGGTTCAGCGCGCGGGCGACGGCGACGAGGGCGAAGTCCAGGTTGGGCTGCTCTCCGATCACGCTTTTCGCGGCCTCTGCGAACTTCCGGATGAGGGTGAGCTCCTTCGACTTCGGGAGCATCGAGAGCAGCAGTGCCGCGCGCGGATCGCCGTCGGGATACATCTCGTGGCCGAAGCCGTCGATGCCGTCACCACGGCGCAGGCGATCGGAGAGTGCCTTTTTCGGATCGCGCGCGCGGCTCATTGTGTCGAAGAGCTCCTCGACCCGCTCGGTCGCGCCGCCGTGCTTCGCCCCTTCGAGCGCCGCGATTCCCGCGACGACCACGGCGTACGGATTCGAGCCGGCCGAGGCGACGCAGCGGGCGGTGAATGCGGAGACGTTGAGCTCATGATCCGCGCAGAGGATGAGCGCGGCGCGGATGAGCTCGGGCGCTTTCTTCGCGTTCGGTGCCCATGCTCGCGCAAGCGTCTCCTCCACCGTCGGCTCGAGCTCGCGCGACTCCGCGGCCACGCTGGTGAGAAGGTTCACGATCCGCCAGCCGGTCTGAGCGACGCCGCGAGGGTGCAGCTCGAACGCCAGCGGATCGCGCGCGGCGACGAGCGGCAGAACCGATTGCGCACGGCTGAGGATTGGAAGGTCTTCGGCCCGCTCCCCGCCCACGACGTGAAGGGGCGTATCGAAGAGCTCCGTCTCGAACGAGCCGGTCCAGATCAGCGCCGCCACCTCCTCGAACGACCGCGTGCGCGCGAGCTCGGCGGCGTCGTGGCCGCGGTAGTAGAGCCTGCCGTTCGCGATGAGCGTGATCCCGGACTCCAGAATCGGGACGCCCCACCGGAGGGCGTGAGTCGCGGCCTTTTCGGGATTGCGTCGCTCTTCCGCGCGGAGGCGGAGGTGCTCGATGTCCTCGCGAGCGTAGCGGCGCTCCCGCGACGTGCCGGGAACAGCCTCGGAACGGACGGATCCCCGGCTCACGTAAGCGTAGAACGTCGCCCGGCTGACGCCGAGGAGGCGGGTGGCGTCTTTCGCGTCGAGCCATTCAGTCTTCCGGGCCATGAGTTGATCTTACCAGTCAATATTGACGCCGGAAGGAGGCCGATCCGCTCCGAAGAACGTCTCTGTGGGCGACGCCGACGCGACAGCTATGAGTTGCGGGGTACGAGTTGCGAGAGCTTTCAGCAAGTGGCTTTCGCAGTCGCAACTCTCAACTACCTGCAACCGCACTCGCAACTCGCACTCGCAGCTCGTGACATGCAACCCGCAACCTTGTACGCTTTCGGCCCGTATCACGCATACGGAGGCAAGTCTCATGTTCGAGCTGCTCGCACTGCTCGCGGTCTTCGTCGTCGGCGGCGTCATCCTCGGCGCGGTCTTCGTGGCGCTCTCGGTGGCGAAGTTCGCGCTCAAGCTGGCGCTGCTGCCGCTCAAGATCCTCTTCCTGCCGGTCCTGGCGGTCGTGTTCGTGGTGAAGTTCGCCGTCATCGCCGCGCTGGGGGCGACGTTCGTCGCCGTCCTCGCCGCCGTGATCGTGCCGGTCATCGTCGTGATCGCCCTGCTCGCCATCCCGGTCGTGATCATCGGTGCGCTCACCTAGTGCCGGCGGCGCCGGTTGGCAAGCCTTGGGCACGCCTGTCGCTCGAAGCTTCGAAGGGCGCTACATGGTCCGACGCAACCCCAACAGGCCCATTAGACCCAGCGCACCCGCCAGGAGCATGACTCCCCAGCTGCCAAGCGCCGGCACTCCCACTACCGCCGGCTCCCCCCCGGTGCCGAGCAGGGCAACGGTATCCGGGCTGGTCGGCGCGTTGCTGATGATGCCGAACGTGGCGCTGAACATCCCTCCGGAGGTGGGGTTGAACAACACCTCGATGGCGCAACTTTGATTCGGGGTCAGAGTAAACGGCGGGGCTGAGCACAGAGCTGGCCCACCGATTGCCGCACCAAAGCCCAGCGCAAATTGTTCCCCAGGATCGGTGATCTCACTGACTTGCAGGTCCTGATTGCCGGTGTTGGTCAACGTGATCAGACCCGTCTCCCCAGCACCCAGCGCAACCACACCGAAATCGAATGGATTGGCGCTGAGTATGACTTCGGACGCCACGCCTTCACCCTCGAGGCTGAAGCTGTCAGGGCTAGACGGCGCGTCGCTGGTGACGCTGATCGTGTCATCGAATACGCCCGCGGCGATCGGGCTGAACGTGTAGTCCAGCGTGCAGGATGCGCTTGGTGTGATGGCGAACGGTGCCGTGCCGCAGGTGCCGCCGGCCGCTTGGAACGGGGCGCCCGGTGCGCTGACACTCGTGATATTGACAGCGCTGCTGCCGCTGTTCTGCAACGTCATGCTCATCGCCGCACTGGTGGTGCCTACCCCTTGCGTGCCAAAGTCCACCGGATCAGCGGGCGTCGTCAGCATTCCTTGCACGCCATTGCCGGTCAAGGTCACGACGTCCGGGCTGGTTGAGGCGTTGGAGGGAACATCCACCTGGCCGGCGCGAACACCGGTGGCCGACGGAGTGAAGCCGATCTCAAAGGTGCAGCTCGCCGCAGGAACCACGGTCTGGCTGGAGCAGGTGTCATTGCCGAGCGCGTAGTCGCCGGCTGCGGCGCCGCTGAGCGCCAGGGTGACGAGGACCAGATCCGCGTTGCCGGTGTTGGTCAGCGTCACCGTCTGCGGGGTGGCCTCCTGCCCGAGGACCACGTCGCCAAAATCCAGCACGCCGGGAACCGCTTCCACCACGGACTGGATACCGGTTCCGGCGAGGCCCACCGCATCCGGGCTGGTCGAAGCGTTGGAGGAAACATCCACCTGGCCGGCGCGGGCGCCGGTGGCCGATGGAGTAAAGACGATCTCGAAGGTGCAGCTCGCCGCCGGTGACACGGTCTGGCTGGAGCAGGCGTCGTTGCCGAGCGCGTAGTCACCGGCCGCGGCGCCGCTGAGCACCAGTGTGCCGAGGATCAGATCCGCGCTGCCGCCATTGGTCAAAGTCACTGTTTGCGGAGCAGCCGCCTGACCGACGACCACGTCTCCGAAATCGAGTGCGCTGGGAATCACCTCGACCACGGCCTGGACACCGGTACCGGCGAGAGCAACCGCATCCGGGCTGGATGGCGAGTTCGACGGGATGTCCACCTGGTCGGTGCGAGCGCCGCTGGCCGAAGGGGTGAAGCCGACCTCGAAGGTGCAGCTCGCCGACGGCGCCACGGTCTGGCTGGAGCAGGTGTCGTTGCCAAGCGCGTAATCGCCGGCCGCGGCACCGCTGAGCGCCAGGGCGCCGAGGATCAATTCCGCGCCGCCGGTGTTGGTCAGCGTCACCGCCTGCGGGGCGGCCGCCTGGCCGACCACGACATCGCCAAAATCCAGCGCGCCGGGAACCGCGCCGACAACTGCGATGCCCGCGATCTCGATTTCGAGCTCCTGCGTCACGCTGGTGTCGACGCCGCCGTTCGCCGTGCCGCCATCGTCCATCAGCGCGACGGTGATGGTGGCGACCCCCACTGCCAGCGGTGCCGAGCTGAAGGTTAACGTGCCATCGCTCGACAGGGCCGGCGCGGCGCTGAACAAAGCCGGGTTGGTGTTGCCGGTGATGTTGAAGGTGAGGCTCTGAGCCGCCTCGTCGATCGGGCCCGGGCTGAGGTTTGTGGCAAAGCCCGGGAAGCTCTGTGGCCCCAGATCCTGATTGACCGATACCGACACCGGCACTGTGAAGCTGGGTGCGTCGTTGACCGCACCGACGGTGATGTCGAAGCTCTGCGCGATGCTGGTGTCCACGCCGCCGTTGCTCGTTCCACCGTCGTCCATGAGCTGAACCGTGATCGTTGCCGTGCCGTTGGCGTTTGCCTCGGCGGTGTAGGTCAGAGTGCCGTTGGCCGCCAGAGCCGGTGCGATGAGGAAGAGCGCGGGGGTGCTGTTGCTCGTGACATTGAAGGTGAGCGCCTGCGCGGATTCCTCCGCCGGTCCGGCACTGATGCCGGTCGCGAAGCCGGCAACCGCCTGTGGGCCCTCCTCTTCGAATGATCCGTGGGTCGCGGCGACCGCGAAGCTGGGTGCATCGTTGACCGCGCCGACGGCGATCATGACGGTGGCGGTGTTCGAGCTCTCGAAGGCGTCGGTCGCCACGTACGTGAAGCTGTCGGCGCCGTTGAAGTCCGGGTTCGGCTGGTAGGTGAAGGCGCCGCCTGACGCCAAATCGCCGACCAGTAGGCCGTTCGATGGTCCGCTGACCAGCACCGCACTCAGCGGGTCGCCCTCTTCGTCGCTGTCGAGGCCTCCCGAGGTGCCGTCGAGGACGTTGCCAGCGACGGTGCCGCCGTCTTCGAGCACCATGACCGCGTCACCGAGTGCCACCGGCGCATCGTTGACCTCGATCACCGCTGACTGCCGATTCGAGGAGAATTCCAAGCTGATCGGCAGATCGTGGTCCGCATCCTCACCGGTGCTCGACGATTCCGTGATGTGGGTGACCCGGATCTCGTCCGGCGTCTGCGCGGACGCCGCAGCCTCGAAGGTCAGCGCTACGAAGTACGTTTTCGGGGCGCCGAAGGGGATCCGTACGTTCGGGTCGGCATCGGCGAGACTCACCGTCAGCACGCCGGCGGTGAGGGAGAAGCTGGTCACGGTCTCCACCGCCGTGTCGATGCCCGGTTCCAAGAGACCCGAGCCGTCGTCGAGGTAGATCGTCAGCTCGTCGAGCAGGGCATCCGCTCCAGCATCCGTCAGTGCCGTCGCCGTGCCGTCCTCCAGGAGCAACTCCAGGGTGACCAGCTCGACGTCCTGATCTCCCGCGCGACCGCGGTGGATCGCGTCGATCTCGAGAGCCGCGACGGTCGCGTTGTTGGTCGTCCGCGCCGGGGCGACGTCGGCCGTCGGCAGCGCGAACTGGCCGCCATCGTTCTCGTACCACGCGATCTCGTCGTCAAAAGTGGATGCCGACATCAGGTCGAGGTCCCCGTCGCCATCGACGTCTCCTGCATACACTGAAAAGGCACCGTTCGCCGCGGTCGAGATCACGTGTCGGGTGAAGGTCGGGTCGGTCTCTCCGTCGTTCTCGTACCATGCAATCTCGTCGTCATTGCGAGACGCCGACATCAGGTCAAGGTCCCCGTCGCCATCGAGGTCGGCCGCGTACACCGAAGAGGGCTCGTCCGCCGCGGTCGAGATCACGATCCGGGTGAAGGTCGGGTCGGCACCGCCATCGTTCTCGTACCACGCGATCTCGTCGGCACCGAAAGACGCCGCAGACGCCGAGATCAGGTCGAGATCGCCGTCGCCATCGACGTCTCCTGCATGCACGGAAATGGCACCGTCCGCCGCGGTCGTGATCAACCTTCGGGTCCAGCTCGGGTCGGCAGCGCCATTGTTCTCGTACCACGCGATCTCGTCGTCGAACCATGACGCCGACATCAGGTCGAGGTCTCCGTCGCCATCGACGTCACCGGCAAACACCGAATAGGGACCGTCCGACGCTGTCGAGATCAACCTTCGGGTGAAGGTCGGGTCGGCCGCACCATCGTTCTCGTACCACGCGATCCCGTTGTCGTTGCGAGACGCCGACATCAGGTCGAGGTCCCCGTCGCCATCGACGTCACCCGCGTGCACCGAATAGGCACCTTGCGCCGCGGTCCAGATCACACGCCGGATGAAGCTCGGGTCGGCGGCGCCATCGTTCTCGTACCACGCGATCGCGTTGTCAAACCGCGACGCCGACATCAGGTCGATGTCGCCGTCGCCATCGACGTCTCCCGCGTACACCGATTCGACACCGTCCGCCGCAGTCGAGATCACGATTCGAGTGAAGCTCGGGTTGGCCGCGCCATCGTTCTCGTACCACGCGATCTCGTCGTCTCTGAAGGAGGCTGAGATCAGGTCGAGGTCCCCGTCCCCATCGACGTCAGCTGCGTGCACCGATTGGGCACCGTCCGCCGCGGTCGTGATCAGGTGGCGCGTCGGGTAGACCGCGCTCCGGTGGATGGTCTCGTTCTCGTACCACGCGATTTTTCCGTCGAGCTGTGACGCCGACACCAGGTCGAGGTCGCCGTCGCCATCGACGTCACCCGCAAACACCGATTGGGCACCGTCCGCCGCCGTCGAGATCAACCTTCGGGTGAAGCTCGGGTCGGCCGCGCCGTCGTTCTCGTACCACGCGATCTCGTCGTTGAACCGTGACGTCGACATCAGGTCGAGGTCCCCGTCCCCATCGACGTCAGCCGCGTACACCGAAGAGGCACCGGATGCAGTCGAGATCACGATGCGGGTGAAGGTCGGGTCGGCCGCGCCGTCGTTCTCGTACCACGCGATCCTGTGGTCGTTGGCAGACGCCGATATCAGGTCGAGGTCTCCGTCGCCATCGACATCAGCCGCAAACACCGACTGAGCACCGGACGCCGCCGTCGAGATCACGATCCGGGTGAAGCTCGGGTCAGCCGCGCCATCGTTTTCGTACCACGCGATCTCGTTGCCGAAAGCGGATGCCGACATCAGGTCGAGGTCGCCGTCCCCATCGAGGTCAGCGGCAAACACGGAACGGGCGCCGTCCGCCGCGGTCGAGATCACGATCCGGGTGAAGCTCGGGTCGGCCGCGCCGTCGTTCTCGTACCACGCGATCTCGTCGTCACCAAAAGACGCCGACATCAGGTCGAGGTCGCCGTCGCCGTCGAGGTCGGCGGCGTGCACCGAATGGGCCACCTCCGC
>CAZLGP010000007.1:0-10167 GCA_964558905.1 uncultured Thermoanaerobaculia bacterium
TTCTCCCGTTCGAGGAGGCCCGCCGCCGCGCACCGAAGCTCGAGTACTCACCTGAGCCGCCGCCCTTCACCGGCGTGCGCGTCCTGGACGACGTGCCCCTCGCCGAGCTCGAGCCGCTCATCGACTGGACGCCCTTCTTCCAGACCTGGGAGCTGCGCGGGCGCTATCCCCAGATCCTGGACGAGCCCCGCGCGAAGGAGCTGTACGACGACGCGCGCGAGCTCCTCAGCGAGATCATCGACAAGCGCCTCCTCAGGGCCCGCGCGGTGTATGGAATCTGGCCCGCGAAACGCGACGGGGACGACGTGATCGTCCCGGGTGCAACTCTCCACACCCTTCGCCAGCAGCAGGAGACGAACACGGGCCAGAACCTCGCCCTGGCCGACTTCATCGCGCCGGATGGTGATTTCATCGGGGGCTTCGCCGTCACCGCCGGCATCGGCGTCGAAGAGCTCGTCGCGCACTTCCAGAAAGATCACGACGACTACAACTCGATCATGACCAAGGCCCTCGCCGACCGCCTCGCCGAGGCGCTCGCGGAGAAGCTGCACCGCGACCTGCGCCGGGAGTGGTACGCCAAAGACGAGGCCCTTCTCGCCGACGACCTCATCGCCGAGAAATACCGCGGCATCCGGCCGGCCCCCGGTTATCCCGCCTGTCCCGATCACACCGAGAAGCGCACCCTCTTCACGCTGCTCGGCGCCGACGCCCTCGGCATCCACCTCACCGAATCCTGCGCCATGACCCCCGCCGCCAGCGTCAGCGGCTTCTACTTCGCCCACCCCGACTCGCGCTACTTTGCGGTGGGGAAGATCGGCCGCGATCAGGTCGAGGATTACGCGCGGCGGAAGCGTATGCCGATCGAAGAGATCGAGCGGTGGCTCGCGCCGAACCTCGCATACGAGCCGGAGGCTGTTGCGAGTTTATCCCGCGCGTAGACGCGGGATCTCCGGTGCCCTCGCTCTTAGTTGATCTGTTCGTTCCCTTGTTCGCTCGTTCGCTCGCTGCTGGCGCAGACCGACGCGAGCTCCGCCGCGTGGTCAGTTTACGACGACCAGGATTTTTGCGAGTGCCCAAACGAACTCACCCGAGCGCCGTGAGTTTGCCTCACACCCTCAGCGAGCCACGGAACCCTCTCGCGGCGTAATAGGATTCCGCACCGTTGTGATACACGAAGACGGTGTCGTAGCGGCGATCACAGAACAGCGCGCCGCCGAGCTTCCTGATGTCAGAAGGTGTTGTCACCCAGCTCGACGTCTTCGTGTCGAACTCCCCGAGCTTCTGCAGCTCTCGATACTGCTCTTCGGTCAGAAGCTCGATCCCCATGGCCGCCGCCATGTCCATGGCGCTGTTCTTCGGCTTATGTTCCTTCCGTGACTCCAGCGCAGCGCGGTCAAAGCAAATGCTTCTGCGGCCTTTCGGACTCTCCGCTGAACAGTCGACGAACGTGTATTCGTCGGCCTTTCTGTCATAGTCGACGACGTCCGGTTCACCGCCAGTTGTCTCCATCTCGTTCAGCGACCAGAGCGCTTTAGCATTGGCTTCCAGTCTGGTCTGCAGCCTGGCCCATTCGACCTTCTTGTGGCGGTTCATGTTCCTCTCAAAGCGGTCCTTCAACACACCGAGCAGCTCTTCACGTTGCTTTGCTTTCAGTTCTCTTGCCGCGGGCACTTGTCGCTCCTTTCCGCCTCGGGCGTCTATTGCTTGACCAACCTGTCCAGCTGTTGCGCGGTTGGCGCGATCACGATGTCAATATCGTGCGTGGCCCGCGGTACGCCATGAACCGCGCTTACGAACGAGCCGGTGACCACAAGCCGCTTCAGCGGCTAGACTGCTACGTGCGCCGGGGAGACGCGGGCGTATAGAGTTTCCGGCGCGACGTCTGCACCATTCGGCCAGACAACTGTGCCAATCTCAGGGTCGACACGCACCTGTTTGAAAAACTCCACGTCACGGAGCGGCTCGAAAACGGGTCCCCTGAACGAGGGTGAAATGTCAACTTCTCCAGAGGTTCCGTCTTGAAAGCGCAGCCAGACGATGTAATCACGGACATAGCGAACTTCAATGACGTCGTTCATCTCCTACTCCAGTGGCGCGATCCGGTTCGGTTCTTTCCCGTCGGCCATCAACCGCCAGTTCGTATCAAGTTCGTCTCTGTGAAGACTCCACCATTCCAGCACTAATGCTCTGGCGCGTGGCGGAAATTCACCGTTCACGCGTCCGTCGCGAATGCCGACCTGAATCTCTTTCCCTGCGTAGCGCGCGTGGAAATGTGGCGGCTGATGGTCGTCATGGTACATGGCGATGACGATTCCGAAAAACCTGCTGATCTGAGGCATTCTGCGAATTTTAGACCGGAGCCCCGACACCACGAGGGACACACAAGGCCACCACTGCCGTTGCGCGCCGTAACCAGCTGAGCGACTGCAAGTTATGCGCATGAGGGTGACCCGCTTCGGTGATCTCGGTCGGTCCGGGACGAAGGTTCGAGGGTGAGTCTGAGGTTCCGGACACGCGCCTCGCTCATCTGCGGGCATTGGTCCCGGACATCCGGGATGCGATCAGGAACGCGCTCCGGGTCAGGCCGTGGTCGTAAAGCGGCCCGATTCGAAAAGCGGATGCGCTGCATACCGCCTCAAAACCGGCGGTCCAGTCGAAAGCGGAGGCGTTGCCTCCGCACTCCAAAGGAAAACGGCGGCCTGGGGCCGCCGTTCTCGCCTCGTCGCGCGCGAAGGCGGGCGATGCATCGGATCACTTGAGGTAGTTCATCATCTCTTTCGCCGTCGGGGCGTCTTTGCCGGTCGGGTCGAGCTCGAGGTATTTGGT
Organism: uncultured Thermoanaerobaculia bacterium; assembly: GCA_964558905.1. Lineage (GTDB taxonomy): Bacteria > Acidobacteriota > Thermoanaerobaculia > Gp7-AA8 > Gp7-AA8 > QHVT01. The sequence goes on from CAZLGP010000007.1 coordinate 2,827, forward strand.
GAGCGCCGCTTTTGCCTCGGGGCTCTTGCCGCTGCGGACGTAGATCAGGCCGAGCTCGTAGTGGGCCTGAGCGAACGTCTCGTCCATGCCGATGGCCTGGGTGAGGAGCTTCTCCGCGGTGGCGTCGTCGCCGGAGTTGATCGCCTTGGCGGCGTCATTGAACAGCGCGCCGGCGTTCTTGGGCAGCTTCTCCGCGACCTTCTCGGCATTCGCCGTGTCGCCGAGGGCGGTGTAGGCCTGGTATTGGACGGTGAGCATGTCCGTGTCGGTGTCGTCGATCTCGAGGATCTTGCCGGCCGCTTCGATGGCCTTGGCGTAGCTCTTCTGGCGCAACTGCATCTTCGCGAGTGCGCTCCACCCGGCGAGCAGGTCCGGCTTCGCGGCCACGGCCTCCTCGAACTTGGCGATCGCTCCAGCGACGTCCCCGGCGTTCGCGAGCGCGGCGCCCTCGTTGTACGCCTCGACGGTCAAGTCGACCTTCGGCGTGCCACCCACGGGCGCGGAACCGGGGGCGGTGCCCTTCTTGAAGAGCTCCCAGTCCTTGACCTGGCTTTGGCCGATATTCAGTTTGGTCGTCTCTTCGCGCGCGTCGTAGCCGGGCGCGCTGACGGTGAACTTGTAGCGGAGGGTGCCATCGAGAAGGAACAGCGCATACGTGCCGTCCGCCTTCGCCTTGGCGTTCTGTTTGATCGTCTTCCCTTCGACCGCTTCGACGTTCACCACTGCATTCTGGATGGGCGCCTTCGTGGCCGCGTCGAGGATTTTGCCCGTCACCCGCGCCTCGGTACCGGCAAAGGCACTTCCGGCGGCGGCGAGAAGCAGGACCAGGCTGAGCCCGAGTTGTCTACGCATGAGATCGTTTCTCCTGTGATTGGTTGGCACCGTACGTTAACGGATCGTCACAGAACGGGATTCCGGGACGCGGTGATGGGGGACACAGGGGCGGCTTCCGTCCGTCAACCCTGAAGGAGCCGCAGCGAGGAAGGGTCAACCTGAACGTGCATCGCACGACACCCGAGAGGGCTCCCGTGACCCTTCCTCGCTACGCTCCTCAGGGTTGATTACTCGAATGTCAGATACGTCTGGTCCTTCAGGCCCCGCTCGAAGTCCTGGAGCAGGCGCATTCCCTCGTTCGGTTTCACGCGGTCCTGCTTGATGGCTACGTCGATCTGGGACTTCATCCGCTTCTCGAGGTCGCGCCAGTCCCACTGGGTCATGGCCAAGACCTCGCCGATCGGCTGCCCGGGGATGTCTTCTTCGATGTAGAAGCCCGACTCCTCGTCGGGGTCGAGGAACACGTGGACCTCGTTCACGCGGCCGAAGAGGTTGTGGATGTCGCCCATGATGTCCTGGTACGCGCCGGTGAGAAAGATGCCGAGGAAGTAGGGCTCGGTGGGGCGGATCTCGTGGAGGGGCAGGGTCTCGCGCACGTCGTTGAGGTCGATGAACTTCGAGACCTTGCCGTCGGAGTCGCAGGTGATGTCGACCAGCGTCGACTCGAGCTGCGGCCGCTCGTTGAGACGATGAATGGGCACGATCGGGAAGAGCTGGCCCAGCGCCCAGTGATCGAGCAGCGACTGGAAGACGGAGAAGTTGCAGATGTGCTGATCCGCCAGCTCGATCTCCAGGTGGCGGACCTCCTCCGGCACTTCTTCCGGATCCATGGTCCGCACGAGGAGCTGCATCCGCTCGGCGAGCTGCCAGAAGAGCGACTCGACCCGCGCCTTCACGTCGAGCTCGAGCAGGCCGAGCTCGAACATGTTCTGGGCCTGCTCTTTGATCTGCTGCAGGTCGTGCCACGACGACTGCACGGTCTCGGGCGACAGCGCGGTGTCGATGTCGATCAGCTCGCGCACGAGCTTGTGATCGCGGGCCTGCATCTCGCGCGACTCCAGCGGGGTCTTCTCGATCGCACCGAAGGCCTGGACCACGAGCACGGAATGGTGCGCGACGGTGGCCCTTCCCGACTCCGAGACGATGACCGGATGGGGCACCTTCTCGTCGTCGCAGACGTCGAGGATGTTGTAGACGATGTCGCTCGCATACTCCTCGACGGTGTAGTTCATCGACGAGTGGAAGGTCGAGCGCGAGCCGTCGTAGTCGATGGCCAGGCCGCCGCCGACGTCGACGTACTCGAGGCGGTGCCCGCTCTTGTAGAGCTTCGCGTAGTACATCGCCGCCTCGCGAACGGCGCGCTTGATGGTCAGGATGTCGGGGATCTGCGAGCCGATGTGGAAGTGGAGGAGCTTGAACGCGGAGGCCATGTTGGCCTCGCGCATGATGTCGATGGCCTCGAGGATCTCGGCGGTCGAGAGCCCGAACTTCGCGTGCTCGCCGCCCGAGGTGGCCCATTTGCCGGCGCCCTTCGAGAGGAGGCGAACGCGCAGGCCGATCCACGGCTCCACGCCCATCTCCGCGGCAATCTTGACGATCTGCGCCACCTCGGAGATCTTCTCCGCGACGAGGATGACCTTCTTCCCTAGCTTGCGGCCGAGGAGGGCCATCTTGATGTAGGTGCGGTCCTTGTAGCCGTTGCAGATGATGATCGACTCGGGATCGGTGTGTACGGCCAGGCCGGCGAAGATCTCCGGCTTCGAGCCCACTTCCACGCCGTGGTGAAAAGGGCGGCCCGCGTCGAGGATCTCCTCGACGACTTCGCGGAGCTGATTGACCTTGATCGGGAACACGCCGCGATAGGAGCCTCGGTAGTTGTGCTCGCGGATGGCGTCATGGAACGCGCGGTTGAGCATCTCCACGCGATGGCGCAACAGATCCTGGAAGCGGACCAGCAGCGGCGTCGAAAGGTTCATCGTCTGCGCCTCGCGGACGACGTCGATGATCGGAACGGCGATGCCCTTGTTCTGCAGCGGGGTCACGGTCATGTCGCCGTTCTCGGCGACGTGGAAGTAGCCCGCACCCCAGCGGTCCGTCATGTAGAGGGAAACCGCGTCGTCGATCGTCCAGTCGTTCCTCTCCTGCTCCTGCTGCGCTTCGATGATCTCTTGGGTCGTGGTCAATGTCTTCCGTGTCGCCTCCTTCAGCGTACGAAGAATAAAGCAAAAGTGCTGGGTGCTGAGTGCTGGGTGCTGAGTCCCGCCCGCCCCGCGTCACTCAGCACTCAGCACCCAGCACTCTCACCCGCGGTCGAGCTCTGTCTCGTCAATCGCTGTAATTTCCTCGCGCGACAGCGTGAGGTCCGCGGCGCGCGCGCTGTCGATTGCGTGCTCGACGGTGCGGGCCGCGGGAATCGGCACGACCGTCGTGGCTTGTGCGCGCACCCACGCCAGCACGACCGCGTGCACGCTGCGGTCGTGCTTCCGGGCGAGGTCGATCAGCACGTCGAACCGCGGCAGCTTCTTCGCCAGACGTCCTCCGCCGACGGGGCTGTACGCAAGGAAGGTGATGTTGCGCTCCGCGCAAGCCTTCGCGACCTTGATGCTCTCGCGGAAGTACGGATTCAGGCGGTTCTGCACGGTGACGACCGGGAGGATCGCGCGCGCCTGATCGATCTGCGCGACGCTCACGTTGCTGAGGCCGAAGTGCTCGAACTTCCCTTCGCGCTGCAGCTCGGCGAACGCCTCCACGCTCTTCTCGAACGCGACCTTCGGATCGGGCGCGTGCAGTTGATAGAGCCAGATGCGGTCCGTGTTCAGCGAGCGCAGACTCTGTTCGCACGCCTCGCGGATGTGCGCGGCCGACGCCTCGCTCGTCCACGCTCCGCGCGGGCGGCGCAGCCCCGCCTTCGTGCCGATGTGCACGTCGTCGCGACCGCCGAGGGCGGAGGCGATGAGGCGCTCGTTGTGTCCGATGTCGTTGTCGTCGAGGCAGTAGACGTCCGCCGTGTCGATGAACGTCATCCCCGCATCGACGGCCGCGCGCAGCACGCGCCGCCCCTGCTCATCGTCGGGACGACCCTGAATGGAGAGAGGCATGCCGCCGAAGCCGATCGTTGGGAACACGGTTTCTCCAGTTTCCAGTTTATCCCGCGCGCAGACGCGGGATCTCCGGTGCGGCCGCACGGACCGCGCCTGTTGGCCATCTCAGTTATCCCGCGCGCGGACCGCGCCTGTTGACAACGACGTGCCGGGATAACCCGAGATCCCGCGTCTACGCGCGGGATAAACTGCCAAGAACCACCTTGCCCGGCGGCGTGTCGCGAGTGAACATCTGCAGCGCCGCGCGCACGACCTGCTTGTGCTGTTCGCGCTCGCCGGCGCGGCCGACGATGCGGCCAATGGCGACGCCTTCCCAGGTCATGGCGCGGGGCGGGCGGACGGATTCCGTCGCGGCCGGAGACGCGCTAATGATGATCGTCGGAATTCCGCGAGACTCGATCTCCCGGGCGAGGTTGCCGATGGCGCGGTGGCACGTTTCGGGGCATCCCGCCGTCAGCAGCACGAGCTTGGTCTTCGAGCGCTCGACCCTGTCCGCCACTTCCGGGTAGGCGGTCTCGTAGAGCTCCTTGAGCCGAGTGGTGAAGCCGAAACTGTAGTGTTTGTCGTTCACCGCGCCGATGATTCCCTCGGCCGCCAGCTCACGCAGCGTTGCCAGCGGAAAGACGATGTTCGGATCCGCGTCGGCCTCGCTGTGATCGTAGTGGCCGTGGACGATCCTCGCGGCGCCAAGGTCGGCGTCGCCGGGAATGATGCGATAGGACGTGTCGCCCGGATCCTCGGACGGAAACGGCTCCTGATCCGCGAGGAACACGCCCGTCGCACAGACGAGCGCCACGGTCGCGGCGGAGAGTTCTTTGTCGTAGGGAGTGAAGGGGACGCACTTGCGTGCGATGTTGAGCATGGATACCTCATCAGTCGTCAACTCTGAGCGAGCGATAGCGAGTCGAAGGGTCAGGTGTGCCCTCACGGAGCGCGTCCGGTGCGCGCGTCGCGTGAGGGCTCACTTGACTCTTCGACTCGCTGTCGCTCGCTCAGAGTTGCACGTGGAGAACGGGCCCGTGGACGGCCCGTGCAAAAAAGACTAATCGAGCTCCCGAAGCACGTCCCGCAACTGTTCGTTGTCGGGTGCCTCGGAGATGTCATGGACGTCGACGTAGCGGACGACGCCCTGTTTGTCGACGATCACGATGGCGCGCTCGCAGATGCCTTTGTCTTCTTTCCAGACGCCGTATTTCTTCGAGACTTCGCCCTTGGGATGGAAATCGGCGAGGAGCGGATACGTCGTGATCCCGCCAATGGATTTTGCGAAAGCAACGTGAGAGGGAACGGAATCCACGGAAACGCCCAGGACCTGGGCATCATACCGTTCGAAGTCGGCCGACTCGGCCTCGTACGACGGCATCTGGACCGTTCAAACAGGGGTCCAGTCCAGCGGATAGAAGACGACGACCACGTTCTTCTTTCCGCGGAACGAACTGAGACGAACCTTCTCGTCGCCGCGATGACTCGGAAGCTCGAAGTCGGGAGCCTGGTCTCCAACCTTGAGCGTCTGGGTCTGTTCGGCAACGGAGGTTCTTCCGAAACTGACCATGGGAAGTCCTCCTTTGATTTTGAAGCCGCGCGGAGTCCACGTCCGCGGGGCGGATTGTATGTCTTTGGTTGACGGTTGGCGGTTGGCGGTTGACGGGGCGAACCGCTTCCTCTCGGCGGTTCTCCCGCCAACCGCCAACCGCCAACGATTTACTGCTTCTTCTTCTTCGCTTCCGCCTGCGCTTCGCGGCCTTCCTGTGCGAGCTTCTCGCCGGCGGCCTCGGCGGCCTCGCCGGCGCCCTGCTGGATGCCCCGGCCGGCCTCGCGCGCGCCCTCGGCGATGCGCTGTCCCGCCTCGGACTCCTGCACCTGCTCTGCGCCTTCTTTGATCTCCTGGCCGAGCTGCTGTGCGCCTTCCTTAACTTCCTCAGCCGCGTCTCGGGCGTTCTGCGCGGCCTCGGCGGTGGCGGTCTGCGTCTCCGCGGTCGGCCGGACCTCGCCGGTGTTGTCGTTGACCTGACAGGCTGTAAACACGATCAGGCCGAGTGCGAGAATGAACTGCTTCATCGTTACCTCCTGTTGGCGGTTGACGGTTGGCGGGAGAGCGAACCGCACGCACCCACCCGTCGGTCCTCCCGCCAACCGCCAACCGTCAACCGCCAACCGGTCCAGGAAGCAACTCCCTTGCCCTCGCGTTTCCCACACTTCCATGCAGGAGACTCAGGACCGCATCATTCAGGGGATGGCCGTGGACGGCCACTTCCGCGTCCTCGCGGCGCAGACGACCACGGCCGTGGAGACGGCGCGCGAGATCCTCGATCTCGCTCCCGTCGCCGCGGACGCGCTTGGTCGGGCGATGACGGGCGCGGTGCTGCTCGCGCGCCTCTTGGACAAGGACTTGCGCAACCAGTACGTCTCGCTTCGCTTCGAAGGCAACGGCCCTCTCGGCACTGTCATCGCCGATGGCACGAACGCCGGCCACGTGCGGGGCTACGTCGAGAATCCCGTTCCGCCGGACCCGCTGCTCGACGTGGAAAGCGGCATCGGCAACGGCAGCCTCACGGTCATTCGCGGCACACCGCCTCTGGGGAAGCCCTACACCTCGCAGCTGCTACTCGCCGGCACCGGAATCGCGAAGGACCTCACGCGCTATCTCATGAGCTCCGAGCAGATCGCCTCGGCGGTCCTCCTGGGCGTGTTCAACCGCCGCGACGGCGTCGCCTCCGCGGGCGGCTTGATCGTTCAGGCGTTCCCGCACGCGAGCGAGGACGCCATCTCCGCGATCGAGCACCGCATCCGTGAAGCGCCATCGCTGTCGACGCTGCTCGAGAAGATGGAGATCGAGGACGTCGTCGCGACCGTACTGCAGGGCGTCGGCTACAAGCAGATCGATGGCGCCCAGGCGGTGCCTGTCAGCTACACCTGCCAGTGCACGCGCGAGCGCGCACTGGCCCCGCTCGCGCTCCTCGGCCAGAACGAGATCGTAGAGATGATGGCCGAAGGCGGCACCGAGGTGCAGTGCCAGTTCTGCGGGCGAAAGTACCAGTTCAGCGAGCACGATCTGCTGGCGCTGACGGCGAAGCATGATGCTTGAGCAGTTGGCGGTTGGCGGTTGGCGGAGGGACGAGTCTTCGAGTCGTCAAGTCGTCGAGCCGGCGTTCGCCAGCGGGCGGCCTCGACTCGATCGCGCCGCGCGCACTTCGGTTTCTTTCCTCACCGGCCGCGACCCGCGGTCTCCCGCTCAGGATGACACCTCTTTCTGCCGCGCAGACTCCTAGCCCGCATTTCTCACAGCCCTTCGTCGCGAGACAGCCGAGAGTGGCCTGGATGCGAGTCGCACGGCGATTTCGCGACGAAAGCATAGTTGACACTATGTTGAGGAGCGAAATCGTCGTGCGGCGAAGCAGACAGGCCG
>CAZLGP010000008.1:0-5895 GCA_964558905.1 uncultured Thermoanaerobaculia bacterium
AAAGAGTGAGGTGGTCACCCTCTTTGAGACTTTGAGACTTTGCGACTCGAAGACTCGAAGGCCCGAGGACTTTGCGACTCCGAGCGCGGGAAGGCGGCGCTCCGCGAACGGGACGGATAGGACCGAGGGGTCCTATCCGTCCACGGATATTACGGGCGGTAGCGGACGAACACGCCGAAGCGGTTCGAGCGGAACGCGCCGAAGGGCGCGTCTTCGTCGTAGTCGTCGCGGTTCCATTCCGCCGCGACGCCCGTGTGGGCGAGGAAGTCGTAGACGATACGAGCACGATAGCGGTCGACGTTGAAGGCGATGCTGCCTTCGTTGTCGAACCGCGATGCTCCCGCGTCGATGGTGAACGGCGCGAGGTCGAGCGCGAAGCCGAGCTCGATCGCGTCACCGTCTTCACTGTGTACGGAAGTGTCGAGGGCAAAGGTCTCCGGGCGGCGGATGACGACGGTGCTGTCCGCGCGGAGGATCGAGTAGGCGGTGCGCAGGCGCACCGACGGGATGAGCGCGAGCTCGACGTCGGCGGTGTACTGCCGGACCTCGGCGTCGAAGCCGATTCCGTCCTCGCGGTTGTCCTGATCGAGGTTCTCGGCAACCAGGCCGACCCGGAACCGGTTGGCGGGAGTGCGGAAGGCGGCCCGGAGACGGAGACGATCGCGGCCGAGGTAGTCGGTGCGCAACACGGCGTCATCGGCGTCGTCGCGGCGATAGGAAGCGCCGACGCTGAACAGCGACTTGGTGTACGACGCGACGAGGTCGATCGTGTTGACCTTGCGCTCGAAGTCGCCGCCCTGGTTGCCCGGAACGACGATCTCCGCGATGTCAGGGTCGACCGCGAAATCGAACTTCGACTGGCTCACCCCGACGCGGACGGAGAAGGGTCCCAGAGCGCGCGCGGCGAGTGCCGCTTCGATCGTGTCGACGTCGCGGTCGAGCGTACTGTCGGCGCTGATGAGCTCCTGAATGTCGCCGGTGCTGACGCCGCCGAACGTCGTGGTGTCGAGAAAGACGGTGCGGATCAGCGCATCACCGCTCATCTCGCGGTGCTCGCTGCGGAAGCCGCCCATGAGGTCGAGCTTGTCGGTGAGAATGACTTCCGCGCGCGCGCTGCCACGCCAGGTGGTGTTTTTCGCGCGCGAGGTGATGGACTCGTCGAGGCTGCCGAAGAAGCGGGAGATGGGGAAGGAGATGAACGTGCCGGAGGCGGCTTCGTCATCGAAGGCGTCGCTCTTGGCGGAGAAGCGGACAAAGCTCCCGGTCAGTTTCATGCGCGGCAGGACTTCGGCCGTGAGGAACGCCGTGGTGAACGGCGTGTCGACTTCGGTCGTGCCGGAGCGTGTGATGAGCGTAGCGCCGACGGTGCGCCCGAGGACGGAGCCGGGGTTGTTGCCCGCGCCGCCGAGCTCGGAAAGCGAGAGCGTCTCGTCGCTCTCGAGACTCCGCCAGCCCTGCGTCACCGAGCCGTAGAACTTGCCGAGGTTGAAGATCGCGCCCCCGCGGATCTCGCGCTCGGTTTCGTCGAGATCCTGTCCGAGAAGGAACTCGTCACCGCCGAGGGCGTAGGTCGTGGTGCCGGGACCGTCGTAGCGCCCACGCGAGTAGCCGATGAACGGCGTGATCCTGCGATCGGGGAAGATCTCCAGATCGGCGTCGAACATCGTGCGGGTGCGGTCGAACGTGTGCTGGCCGGGGGTGATGCCCTGTGAGAACAGCGGATTGGCGAACGCAGGCAGCGCGCTGAAGGTGTCGAAGCTGCGATAGCCGAGGCGGAAGCGGAAGACGTCGGCCTTGCCGGTCTGGAGGCGCAGCGAGCTGGCCGGGCTGACGCCCAGGTCGGTCGCATCGATGCGCACGTGATCGGTGACGCCATTGGTGGGGGTGAAGAACGACAGGGAGCGGATCACGAATCCGCTCTCCTCGTTGACCTGAGTGCGATAGAGGTTTTCGTTGCCGGTGACGTCGTTCCAGCGGTAGCCGATCTCGACTTCGACCGGGATGGTTGTCTGCGCGCCTGCCGCGAATGCGAACAGGAGGAGGGAGAGGAGGAGCGTCAGAGATGTTCTCGTCATCGTTCTCGTCTCCTACTTCAGCAGCGCGGGCGAGCGGTTGGACCCGTGAATCGCGACATGGCAAGTGGTGCAGTGGTGATAGCGCGGGTTGTTGAGGTTGTGGAACGACGGCGGCTGCGACCCGAGCGTCGTGCCGGTGAGCGGCGAGTGACACTCGAGACAGAGCTGGTGCACGCGCGCGCGCTTGAGCGAGTTCGGATTCGAGGAGCCGTGCGGCTCGTGGCACGAAGCGCAATCCGCTTCGCCGGCCACCGTGCCGCCGTGCTGGAAGACGAACGGGCCGCGTTTGTCGCTGTGACAACCGAGGCACGCCACTTCACCGGCGGTGCTGATGCGGATGTTCTCGCGTCCCGGACGAGCGTGCGGATCGTGGCAGGTGGAGCAGGCCAGGGTGCGCGAGCCGAAGCGGTGCCCGAAGGGCCGGTTCTGCATCGCGGCCGCCTGGGTCCCGTGACACGAGGCGCAGAGCGCGGGCTGCGGTTTGGCGACCAGGTTGTCCTGCGTCGCGTGGTGGATGGTGTGGCAGGAGAGGCAGTTCACCGCCGGCGAGTTCGCATGGGCTCCCATGCGGTGCGAGCGCCGTTCGGTGGTGCGGTCGTGGCACATGAGGCAGGTGTTCTCGGCCCCGGTGAATCCGCGCGGAACGGTGACGAGAGACGTGTCGCCTCCAGCCTCCATGTGCGCGGTGGCTCCGTCGTGGCAGGTCTCGCACACGCCGTTGGGAACCGTGAGCTCGGGCGTGACTTCACCGCGAGCATGAGGGTTCTTCACGAAGTCCGCCGCCAGATCGTGGCAATCGCCGCAACTCATCGTTGCTTCGGCTTCAGCTTGCGGCGCCTCGGCCGGCGGCGTTTCCTGGGCAAATCCCGGGGAGAGACCGAAAAAGAGGAGGAGTAGGACCCCTCCGAGAGCGGCTCTGATCGACATGGTCATCCCTTTCCCGTATCGGTCGAGGAGGGCCTTCTCGGCCCTCCTCTCACTGGTTGCGTTTATCGGGCGTGGACCTTGTCGACTGCCCAGTCGCGGTTGGTGCCGTGGCACGAGCCGCAGGCCTCGGCGGGCTCCCCGCCGAACTGGGCCGTGTTGAGGTACGCGTGCGCGGCTGCGTCGCGGCTGTCGTGGCATCCGAGGCACGCTGCGGTTCCGGGTCCCTTCGGGGAGAACCAGTCGCGCGGCGTGATCACGTTGCCGGCGGTCGCCGGAACGGGGAGCTGGTCGCCATTGCTGACGTGGCACGCATCGCAATTGCGCAGGTCGCCCGGATAGCCGACGTGGTTGTAGTTGTGCGGCGTGTTGCCGAAACCGTAGACGGTGAAGTCCGTCGTGAGGAAGTGTCCGCTGTGGATGCGGTGAATCATGTGCTGCATCGACACCGACTCCGGCGGGTTCGCCGTCGCCGGCCGGCGCGAGGTGTCGCTCTCGAGCGGGTTGTGGCACATCACGCACTCTTCGATCGTGCGCCGCTGTCCGCCGTGGAGACGGAGCCCGAGATCGCCGTGGCAGTCGTTGCAGAGGGCAAGGCTGACGGTCGTGCGCCGCGGCTCCGGCGTGCCGCCGGTGAGGGAGACGTACTTCTGCGGGTTGACCGCGGTATCGCGAACGCTGAGGTCGGCCTTCCCGTTGGCCCGCTTGATGGTGGTGTTGCGGTAGAAGTCACCGCTGAAGGCCCAGGTGCCAGTGGCACCCTCGGGGATGGCGTTGTTGAACGTGTAGGTCGTGTTGCCCGTCGCGGCGTCGAAGACCGGCTTGGACGGGTTGCTCGCGCCGGCGGCCTCGCGGTAGTACTTCGTGTAGCTGCTGCTCGGACCGGCGTGCATCGGAGCAAAGGTCGGGAGCGTCGATCCGTCGACCGCGCCGTTCTTGTCCGTGATCTTGAAGACGACGGTCGGCTTCTGGCCGGCAACGGCGTTGGAGACGCTCACGATCTCGACCTTCAGGCCGGAAAGCTGATCGGAGGCCTCGGGGATCGTGTGCGCGCCCTTGACCGAGGCGTCGAACTCGTCGCCGCTGTCGGGCTGGTGGCAGGCCGCGCAGGCGGCGTCGTTGCTCTGCGGGCCGGCCACGTGACCTTCACCGGTCACCCAGTTGACCTGGTCGTGGCACGCGCCGCAGGCGTCGCGGCTCGGAGCAGTGAGGAAGAGGTCGGCCTGCGTGGCCGGCGCCTCGTGGCACTTGGTGCAGTTGCGGAGTCCGCCCGTGAGGGTCGGGAAGACGACGTTCGAGTAATCGTGCACGGACTGCTGGAAGCCGTAGATGATGTAGGGCTCGGAGAGCTCTTCACCGGCGTGGATCTTGTGGATCATGACCTTCATGTCCATCGTGTTGCCGGTGTCGGGATCGACGGTCTGGGGCGAGTGGCAGAGGACGCAGAGCTTCGCGTCGCGCCGCGAACCGCCGTGGAGACCGAAGGTCTCCGCATCATGGCAGTCGTGACAGGTGACGTCGCGGACTTTGTCCCAGGTGTTGGTGACGTTCTGCCCGTCCGGACGGAAGTCCTTTTCGTCGTCGAAGTAATAGTTCTTGCCGATCTCGGTGCTCAGATTGCGGGTCGAGTAGAGACCGAGGGTGTGGGTCTTCGTGCGATCGAAGTCGGCCGGCAGGGTGGTGCCGAACCGGTACGTGTAGCGCCCGGAGCCCAGAGAGGTCCACTGACCGCCCGAATCCGCCGATGCCTGGGTCGCCTTGGCGCCAGGATTCGGACTGTTCGCCGGTGCGGTGGCGGTACGCTTGGTGTACGAGGTGTAGTACCGCACGTTCGGATCGTACGAGGCGAGAATGAAGCTCACCGACACCGCGCCGGGTGTGGTCTCGCCCAGGCGATCCAGCGGCTGGTTCTTGCCGTCGGTGATCGTGATGTCGACGACCGGCTTGCGGTCATCGGGAATCGCGATCGAGTTCACTTTGATGTTGAGTCCCGGGCGGATGTAGGCGATGCCTTCATCCGTCAGGTAGAACTCCAGGTCGGTCGACTTGAACTCGGGCCGCGTCGCGGGATTCACCGGGTTCGAGATGCCGACCGCGCGACGCCGGGCGCTCGCGTTCGACGTGACTGTGTCGGAATCAGGGGTTGGTTGGGTGGGGAACGAGATCGCACCGGCCGTTGCCAGAACTACGAGAGCTCGAAATATCGCCGTCATGAAGATGACCTCCTTACTGTCCGCTACGGATTGTTTCCATTAGGCGGCTTGCGGGAGGTGATGCCATGACGGGATCGTGTGTGATGTCGATCACCCGAAGGAGGAGGGAATGGGACGAACGCTTGGCTGGTCATTCGTCCACCTGCCCCGTCCTCAGTAAATCGGCTTCGCCATCGATCGTTCTTCCGTCCTCGTGGTCACCCCGTACGACCGTCCCCTGATCAATCCCAGTCGGAACCACGCACTGCATGATCCGCACCGATCGCCAAGCCGTGTCACCAGGCGGAGGGCAGCGGGCAAGGGCGCGGGAGCCGGTTCGCATGGGTGTATCGCAAATAACTATACAGTCTTCAGCACGCTGGAAGCTCGCTTGCTTCACCGCCGCTCCTCAGCGATGTCCGCATCGCCTGTGTCGCAGCGGCTCGCCATCGAGCCTCCATCGCGCCGAGTACTGTATAGCTATTTGCGAGACATCACAGCCCGCTTTTCTCACAGCTTGAGCACGCGTGAGGGAGTCTGTTCACAGGTGCACGCGGTGCGTCAGAAATGCGGGCTAGCCCTGCCAGTTACCCTTAAGTGATGACTGGACAAAAGCTTCGCTGCCATTCACACTGGGTGGCATGAAGCCGCAGAAACAGATCAAGCGCACTCTGTCAAAGCCTGAAGCGATCGAACACGTCAAG
>CAZLGP010000009.1:0-4089 GCA_964558905.1 uncultured Thermoanaerobaculia bacterium
CCTTTGGTGTGCGGAGGCAGCGCCTCCGCTTTTCGACCCGACCGCTGGTTTCTCGGCGCTGCCTCCGCACTCCACAACACGTGCGCCAGGTGTGGGAGCAAACGACGGACGGGAAGACGTGGACGGTGGTGTTCGACGGACTTACATCCCTCAGGACACGACGCCGCGGAAGTAGTCGATCGTCCGCGCGATGCCCTCTTCGAGCGGCACGCGCGGCTCCCATCCGAGGAGCGTCCGGGCCTTGGTGATGTCCGGTCTGCGGATCTTCGGATCATCCTCGGGGAGCGGCCGGAAGTCGATCGGCGCGCTCGTACCGGTGAGCTTTCTGATGACCTGGGCGAACTGCAGGACGGTCATCTCGGCAGGGTTGCCGATGTTCGTCGGCAGAACCTCGTTCGACATCAGCAGCCGGTAGATGCCGTCGATGAGATCGGAGACGTAGCAGAACGAGCGCGTCTGCGAACCGTCGCCGAAGACCGTCAGCGGCTCGTTGCGCAACGCCTGGGAGATGAACGCGGGCACGACGCGGCCGTCATTGATGCGCATCCGCTCGCCGTAGGTGTTGAAGATGCGCACGATGCGCGTCTCGATGCCATGGAAGCGGTGATAGGCCATGGTCATGGCCTCGGCGAACCGCTTGGCCTCGTCATAGACGCCGCGCGGCCCGACCGGGTTCACGTTGCCCCAGTAGTCCTCGCGCTGCGGATGGACGAGCGGGTCGCCATAGGTCTCAGAAGTCGAGGCGAGCAGGTAGCGCGCGTTCTTGTCTTTGGCCACACCGAGGGTTTTGTGTGTGCCGAGAGAGCCGACCTTCAGAGTCTGGATCGGCTTCTCGAGATAGTCGATCGGACTCGCGGGAGAGGCGAAATGAAGGACGTAGTCCAGCGGCCCGTCGATGTGGATGTAGTGCGTGACGTCCTGCTTGATGAACGTGAAACCGTCGCGGCCGAAGAGGTGCTTGATGTTGTCCGGCGAGCCGGTGATGAAGTTGTCCATGCAGACGACTTCATGACCGCGCGCGAGGAAGAGCTCGCAGAGGTGCGAGCCGAGGAATCCCGCGCCGCCGGTGATGAGCGCCCGACCCATCAGCGCGGGCTCCGGCGGCGATCGTGGACGCGTCCGACCGACGTGTAGCGGAAACCAAGTGCGGCCATGCGAAGCGGATCGTAGACGTTGCGGAGATCGACGACCACCGGCTGCCGCAGGGCCTTGCTGATGCGCTCGAAGTTCAGGGCGCGGAACTCGTTCCACTCCGTCGCGAGCACGAGTGCATCCGCCCCTTCAGCGGTCGCATACGCGTCCGCGCAGTATTCGACGTCCGAGAAGATGGCCCTCGCGTTCTCCGTCGCCTGCGGGTCGTAGGCGCGCACTTTCGCTCCTCGCCGCTGGAGGCCCCTGATGATCGGGATGGTCGGGGAATCGCGCATGTCGTCCGTTTCGGGCTTGAAGGCAAGGCCCAGCATCGCAATGGTCTTGCCATCGACTTCGCCATCGAGGGCGGCCACGATCTTGTCGATCATGCGCAGCTTCACCGCGTCGTTCACGCGTAGAACGGCCTCCATGATCTGAAATTCGTAGCCGTGGCGGCGGGAGATGTCGGCCATGGCGCTCGTGTCCTTCGGGAAGCAGGAGCCGCCGAAGCCGGGACCGGCCTGGAGGAACTTCGGGCCGATGCGCGTGTCGAGACCCATCCCGATCGCGACGTCGTGCACGTCGGCGCCGACCTTTTCGCAGACGACGGCAATCTCGTTGATGAACGTGATCTTCACGGCGAGGAAGCCGTTCGCGGCGTATTTGATCAGCTCCGACGACTCCACGTTCGTGACCACGAAAGGGATCTCGAGCGAGTGGAGAGGCGCATAGATCTCTTTCATCATCTCGGCCGCCTCGGGATCGGAAGCGCCGATGACGACGCGGTCGGGCTTCATGAAGTCCTCGATCGCCGAGCCCTCGCGGAGGAACTCGGGATTGGAGACGATCGAGGCCTTGTGACCCGTGCCGTGAGAAATGATGATCTCGTCGATCATGCGGCCCGTGCCGATCGGAACGGTCGACTTGGTGATGACGAGCTTCGGCCCGTTCATGTGCTTCGCGATCGTGTGCGCGACCTCTTCGACGTACCGGAGGTCGGCCGAGCCGTCGGGCTTCGAGGGTGTGCCGACGGCAATGAAGATGGCCCGTGCGGAACGGATCGCTTCCGCCAGGTCGGTCGAGAAGCGCAGACGCCCTTCGTTGACGTTCTTGCTGACGAGCGTATCCAGCCCCGGCTCGTAGATCGGGATGACGCCGCTGTTGAGAGCGTCGATCTTTCTGGCGTCGACGTCGACGCAGATCACATCGTTGCCGAAGTCCGAAAGCCCGGCGCCGGTGACGAGACCGACGTATCCGGTACCGATGACAGCAATGTCCACGTGGATGCCTCCAGGGGGCGGTAAAGATAGGCGCTTCCGGTGAAGCCTGCCGAAAGGCGCGGCGGAAGGTATCACAGGAGCGCGGAGCGCCGGCATCCTGCCCAGGGGTGCCCCAACCCTGAGTGGAGCGAAGGGTCACCGGAGCCCTCACGACAGCCGTGCATGGCGCGCAGATCGTGAGGGCTCCCTTGATCCTTCGCTGTCTACGCAGCTCAGGATGAAAGCTCGTCCTGGCACTCGCGAGAAGTCCGGCCGGCAAGATGCCGGCGTAGCGGCCGGCTGGAAGCCGGCGCTCCGCTGGCAGGCGCTCCGTGCCGACGCTCCGCTATGTCCCCGTCGTGTCCGTCGTCTCTGGCGGAGGTAGCACTTCGGGCGGCAGCATCTCCGGCGTCACGTCCGGCGCTGGCTCGACCGCCGGCGCGGGCTCTGTGCCGGGCACCTTCCGCTGCTCATCGACACGGCGCTCGATGCCGGCCTGCTGACGGTTCCGAATGAGCCAGCGGAGAAGCCTCGACTCGTTGATGCCGATCAGGATGTCGTTGATCGATTCGTAGATCGATGGATCATTGATGACCTTGCCGGCGGTGCCTTCACCGTCGTTCAACTTCGCGACGATCACATTCAGTTGCTTGAGTAGGGTCGTGAGCTCGCCGAGAGCCTCGTCGCCGTACGCCTTGTCGGTGAGCAGGCGCGGGACGAGACCCTCGCCCGTCTGCAGGGTCGAGGAGAAGGTCGCGAGATTCTCCGACGTCGCGCGGAGGTTCTCGACGACCTCGTACACCCGTGCCTTCGCGGCAGGGTCGTTCATGAGCGCGGGGACCACCCCTTCGTTGGTTTCGAAGCCCCTCTGCACGTTCGCGGTGATCGATTGCAGCGATTGCGCGGCGCCGGCGAGGGACGTCGTGAGCTCTTCGCCGTAGGCGTCGTCGTACACGAGCTTGCCGACCACGCCCTTGCCACTCTCGACGTGCGTCAGCGCCGCGTTGGTCTTGTTGAGGGTCGTCAGGAGCGTGTCGGTGAGACGCTGCTTCGTCTCCGGCGCGGTGGTGAGCTCGCCGAGGAGGCCCTCGCCGCGATCGATGCGCTGGAGGATGTTTTTCAGCGAGTAGGAGATCTGGACGAAGTTGTCGACGAGATCCTCCCCCGAGCTGATCAGCGCCTCGACGTCCGCCTGCCGCTGCGCGGGGATCATCGCTCCCGGCTCCAGCGCCTCGAAGCGCGGCGTCCCCGGCGTGACGTCGATGTAGGTGTCGCCGGTGAGGAGGCCGAGCTTTTTGAGGCGCACGCGCGAGTCGCCGCGGACGCGCTCGGCAAACTTGCGGTCGACCATGAGCAGGATCTCGACCTGCTTCATCTTCGGGTCCTGCGGCAGCTTGATGTCCCTGATGACGCCGATGGTGACGCCCGACATCTTCACCGGGTTGCCCTGGGCGAGACCGGTCACGTTCTCGAGGCGAACTTCATACTCGTTCTTCCGGGCGAAGATCTTCTGCTCCGATCCGATGAAGAAAAGGAAGACCATCAGGATCAGGAGCGCGGCCGAGACCAGCAGGCCGACGCGGATGGAGTTCTGGTTCGATTTTTTCGCCATATTCGCTCGGAAGTGCTGAGTGCTGGGTGCTGAGTGCTGAGTCCCGCCCACCCTCGTTCTCAAGACTCAGCACTCAGCACCTCAGCA
>CAZLGP010000010.1:0-34286 GCA_964558905.1 uncultured Thermoanaerobaculia bacterium
GGGCGTCCGCGAATGATCCGCCCCGGAGGGGCGGCAGAGAACCTCTTCCGCCCCTCCGGGGCGGACTTCCTGCACGCCGTCTTCTTCCGGTGGCGGCGCTCCGCGCTCGCCACCGGCTACCCTCTGACCGCGCCTCCGGCGCAACCAGGGCTCGCGTAGCGGGCCATGCGCGGGCGTCTCGCCCGCGCATGGCGGCCGCTATCCTCATGGCGGCGAAACGCCTCCACGTCGGCCACGATGCCGGGCGCGCAATCAGTTACGCGCGCATCTCGCGCTCGTCTGCCGCGGCGCGGCGTTCGCCGGATCTCGCCTCCGACAACGCGCGCACCGACTCGCGGTTGAACGCCGGCAGGTCGTCGGGCTTGCGGCTGCTCACCCAGTTCCGGTCGCGGACGCACTCCTCGTCCTTCCAGTTTGCGCCGGCGTTGCGCATGTCGTCCTGAAGCGTCGGCCAGGTCGTGAGGGTCCGCCCCTTCACGAGCCCCGCGGAAATGATGACCCAGCCGCCGTGGCAGATCACGAACAGCGGCTTGCCGGCACGGTCCATCTCCTTCACGAACCGCTGAGCATCCTTCTCGATGCGCAGCGCGTCGCCGTTGATGACGCCGCCGGGCAGCAGGACCGCGTCGAAATCCGCCGCGCTCGCCTTGCTCAGCGGCAGCTCGACCTCGAAGCGCTCGGCTTTGTCGTGGTGCTCGAATCCCTGCACCTCGCCCTTTGCACTCGAAACGATGACGCACTTCGCGCCCGCGTTCTGCAGCGCCTCCCGCGGGCTCGTCAGCTCGATCTGTTCGAATCCATCAGTCACGAGAATCGCGACTCGTTTGCCTTTCAGCTCGTCATTCATTCGTGTTACCTCCGGCAATGCCTGCATGCAAGAGCCGAACACTCAGCGGTACCCTGTCGACATGAACGCATGGCCGGAGCTCCCTCTCGCGGACTGGATCGACACGAAGAACACGCTGCACCGCTGGACGCAGATCGTCGGGAAGATCCGCATGGCCCTCACGCCGCTGGTGAATCACTGGTGGAACGTGCCGCTCTACGTGACCGCGCGGGGGCTGACGACGTCGATGATTCCCTACGGCGATCGCTGGCTCGACATGGAGCTCGACTTCGTCTCGCACGTGCTGCACATCCGTACCAGCGACGGTGCCGAGCACGGCGTTCCCCTCGGACCGCGCAGCGTGGCCGATCTGCACGACGAGATCTTCTCCGTGCTGAAGTCGCTGCGCATCGACTGCCGGATCTGGCCGATGCCGGTGGAGATCGCGGAGAACGTCATCCCTCTCGATCGCGACCAGCACCACCGCTCGTACGACCGCGACGCCGTGGAGCGCTTCTGGCGCATCCTTGCCCTCACCGACGCGGTGTTCACGAAGTTCCGCGCGGAGTACATCGGCAAGTGCAGCCCGGTCCACTTCTTCTGGGGTAGCTTCGATCTCGCCGTGACCCGCTTCTCCGGACGCCCCGCGCCCGCGAAGCCCGATGCCGACCCGATCACGCGCGAAGCGTATTCGCACGAGGTGAGCAGCGTCGGCTGGTGGCCCGGGGACTCGCGCCTCGAGCTGCCCGCGTATTACAGCTACGCCGCCCCCGAGCCTGCCGGGTTCCGCACGGCCGCCGTCGCCCCGTCATCGGCGTACTACAGCGAGCCGCTGGGCGGCTTCTACCTGCACTACGACGACGTGCGCCAATCGCCCGATCCTGAGAAAGCGCTGCTGGACTTCTGTCATACGACGTACGCCGCGGCGGCGGACCTGGGCGGGTGGGATCGGGAGGCATTGGAACGGCGGCCCTAGCCGGCACGGCCGGCTGCGCTGATTGGCCAAGCCTTGGGCACGCCTGCCGCTCGAAGCTCAGTTTCTGCCGCGCAGGCTCCTAGCCTCCTAGCCCGCATTTCTCACAGCCCTTCGTCGCGAAGGACCCTCGTGGTCAATGCGCCCGCGTAGCGGGCAAGAGGAAATAGCCCCCGGCTTCAGCCGTCGGCTTCAGCCGGGGGAACACGGCGACCGGGCCAAAAGAGCCCGCGTAGCGGGTGACAGAGCGCACGAGGTCCCATCAAACCGGGACTTCACCACGGAGACACAGAGACACAGAGAGTCTGTGGTGAAGCGTCGTCGCTCCTGACCAGTCCTTCGAATGCTGATCTGCCCTCCTGATCGCCATCCCGCCGCAACAAAATCTCTGCCGACCGTGTCCATGGAAGCAGAAGCGATGAGCTCCGGCGACTCTCGGTTGTCCCCGGACGAGGGCCCTCTGCTCATCCGTGCAGCCTGGAGTGTCGATGGCCGACTTTCGAGCAACAGTACACGTGCCCATCACGTCGTTCCCCATGCGCGGCGATCTCCTGCACCGGCAGGAGGAGATGCTCGCCCGGTGGCAGGCGCAGGATCTCTACCGCGCAATCCTCGAGGATCGCCGCGACGCGCAGCCCTTCATCATCCACGACGGGCCGCCCTACGCGTCGGGGCAGGTGCACGTCGGCATCGGCCTGAACAAGATCCTCAAGGACGTGGTGGCGAAGTTCCACGCCATGCGCGATTTCCGCGTGCCGTTCGTGCCCGGGTGGGACTGTCACGGGCTGCCGATCGAGCTCGAGGTCCTCAAATCACTCGGCGACCGCGCGCGTGCAATGTCGCCCGTCGAGATCCGCCGCCTTTGCGAAGAGAAAGCTCTCCGCTACGTCGCCGAACAGAAGCGCCAATTCCAGCTTCTCGGTGTATTCGCCGACTGGGAGCGTCCCTATCTCACGATGCATCCGACCTACGAGTCCAGCGTGCTCGGCGTGCTTCTGGACCTCGTCCGCCGCGGCTACGTCTACCGCGCCGTGCGCCCGATCTCCTGGTGCGTCGAATGCCGCACGGCGCTCGCCGAGGCGGAGGAGGAGCCCCGCGTCCTCGAAGGGAGCTCGATCTGGCTGTGGTACGAGTGCGGCGACGCCCTGACGCGCCTCGTCGGCGAGGCCGAAGGTGTTCCCAACGACCTTCTCGTCTGGACCACGAGCGCGTGGAGTCTTCCCGGGAGCGTGGCCGTCGCGGTCCATCCGGAGCTCGACTACGGCATCTATGACGTCAATGATGCCGGCGGCGTGCGCCGCATCGTCGCGATCCTCGAGGCGGCGGCGGACGGTGCCTTCGAGACTCTCGGCTTCGCACATCCGCGGCGGCTGCAGGTCGTGCAGGGATCCGTGCTTGCCGGGATCGAGGCGCGGCATCCGCTGTTCGACCGCCAGGTCCCGGTCGTCTCCGCCGATTTCGTGAGACCAGGCCAGGGCAGCGGCTTCGTCCACATCGCCCCCGCACACGGCCCCGAGGACTTCCAGGTTGCGACCCGGAATCGCCTGCCGGTGCCGAATCCCATCGACGGCGAAGGGCGCTACACCGATGAAGCCGGCCCGTTCGCGGGAGAGGCTGTGCGCGATGCCGAGCGGCGCATCGTCGACACCATGCGCGAGCGCGGCTCCCTCGCGGCACTCCATCGCGCCGAGCACGCGGTGCCGACCTGCTGGCGCTGCGGGAACACCGTCATCACGCGGGCCACCGATCAGTGGTTCGTCCGCGTCGATCATCGCGAGTCCGATGGGGCGAAGACTCTCCGCGAACAGGCGCTGATCGAGGTCGAGGTGATCAAGTGGATCTCGCCGGGGTCGCGTGAGCGGATGCGCGGCATGATCGAGTCGCGTCCCGACTGGTGCATCTCGCGCCAGCGCATCTGGGGCGTGCCTCTGCCGTCGATCGAATGCCGCGGATGCCGCGAGCCGCTGCTCGATGCGCGCGTGATCGAGCGCGTGCGCGACGCGGTCGGCGAGCATGGGAGCGCGGCCTGGTTCGAGCGCGAGGCCGCGGCGTTCGTGCCGGCGGACGTCGCCTGCCCGAAGTGCGGCGGCGTGGCATTCGAGAAGGGGCGCGACGTCCTCGACGTCTGGTTCGAGAGCGGCACGAGCTGGCAGGCCGTGCTCGTCGCCGATCACCGGCAGACCTTTCCCGCCGACCTCGTGATCGAGGGGACCGACCAGCATCGCGGCTGGTTTCAGCTCTCGCTGCTGCCGGCGCTCGTTTCGAAGGGGAAGTCGCCCTATCGCGCCGCGCTCACGCACGGCTTCGTGCTCAACGAGCGCCGCGAGCGGATGAACCGCTCGCGCGGCGACCTGATCACGCTCGCCGACGCCCTCCGTCACGAGCCAGCGGACCTGATTCGGCTCTACTTCCTCTCCACCGACGTCTACTCCGACATCCCGCTGTCGCTGGAGATGCTCAAGAGCGCGGAGCCGGTCTACCGCACGATCCGCAACACGTTCCGCTACCTCCTCGGCAGTCTCGACGACTTCGTGCCGCGGGAGCACGCCGTGCACCTCGACGACCTCGACGCCGTCGACCTCTGGATGCTAGGCCGCTTTCACGAGCTCGTCCGCGACGTGACCGATGCCTACGGGCGCTACGACTTCCAGGGTGGCATCCGAGCCGCGCATCGCTTCTGCGATCAGGATCTCAGCGCCGGGTATTTCGACGTGCTGAAGGACCGGCTCTATTGCGGCGCGCTCGACTCCGCGCAGCGCCGGTCGTCGCAGACCGTGCTGCACTCGATCGTGACGGGCCTCGTGAAGCTGCTCGCGCCGATCCTCCCGTACACGTGCGACGAGGTGTGGGCGCTCGTTCCGGGACACTCCGACTGCGCGAGCGTGCACCTCAGCAAGTGGCCGCAGCCCGACGAAGGGATCATCAACAGCCGCCGCGCGCGCGACGTCGCGGCGGCGGCCGAGCGGGTCTCGACCCTGGCCGCCGAGATCCGCGTGCAGCTCGAGCGATTCCGCGCGAAAAAGGAGATCGGCCAGGACGCGCAGGCGTTGGTGCGGCTGCACGTCGCCGCCGAGCCGCCGTTCTTCGCGCCGCTCACGCCCGCGCAACTGCGCGAGCTGCTGGGAACGGACGTGGAGCTGACCGCCGGCGCGGAAGGTCTGCGCGCCTCGAGCTCCACGCAGGGCGTCTCGTTCGACGTCCTGCGGTCGCCCCATCGCACGTGCGAGCGTTGCCGCCGCGCGGATGCGACCACGGGCGAGCGCGCGGACGAGCTCTGCACGCGCTGCGCGACCGTGCTCGACACGCCCCCCGAGATCCCGCAGCTCGTGACCGTCGCGTCTCCGGTGACACCGGAGATGCGTCCGGCCGACGTCGCGCGCTTCCTCCGGGAGCGCGACATCCGCAAAGTGGCCATCCTCCGCGAGGACGACCGGTTCCACGCCTGGGCGCTGCACGCGCCGTCGCAGGAGGTGCGTCCGCTCGAGGCGCTGCAGCCGCTGGCGGACTACGTCGGCGCCTCCCCCGACTACCGCGACCACGCCGCCATCCTCCTCGGCCTCGGCGAGCACACGGACGTCCTGTTCGGCATCGGCATCCACCATCTGAAATACGGCACGCCCCTCGGCGGCACACGCGAGTGGCGCTACCCCGCCGTGGCCGAGATGCTCGACAACCTCCTCCGTCTGTCCTGGGGCATGTCCGTCAAGAACGCGGTCGCCGAGCTGCCGCACGGCGGCGGCAAATCGATCATCGACACCTGCGGCCTCGATCTGAAGATCCACCGCGAGCTCCGCCGCGAGATCTACAAGGACTTTGGCCAGTTCAACGCCAGCCTCTTCGGCCGCTACATCTGCGCCGAGGATGTGGGCAACACCACCGCCGACACGCGGGACATGCTCTCCACCTGCCGCCACGTCATGTGCCTGTCCCAGGGAGTCGGGGGCAGCGGCAACCCCAGCCGCTTCACAGCACTCGCCGCGTGGGCGGCGGCGAAGGCCGGCTGGAAGTTCGCCACCGGCACGACCTCCTTCAGCGGTCTGACCATCGCCCTCCAGGGCGCCGGCAACGTCGGCCGCAACATGGTGGCCCTCCTCATCGAAGGCGACCCGGACATCAAACGGATCTACCTCGCCGACCGCGATCCCGAGCAGATCAAGGTCATTCGTAACATCCTCCTCAAGAAAGGGAAGGAGGATCTCCTCGAGATCCTCAGCTCCAAAGACCCCCTCGAGTCGGGGGGCTCCTACGTCGAACGCGACGACGAGCGGGGCAAGGACTACATCCTCTACACCGCCTGCGACGTCCTCATCCCTGCGGCCGTCGGCAAGGCGCTGAACCCGGTCAACGCGGAGCGCGTGCAGTGCAAGCTGATCGTCCCGATCGCGAACAACGTGTACACGGACAACGACGCCGTGTCCGAGGTGTTCTACCGGCGCGGCATCGTGGATGTGGTCGAGAACAACGTCAACTGGGGCGGGGCACTCGCGGCGGCGAGCGAACTGTATGGGTATGACGAGGACAATGTCGCGGCGGCGTGTATCGAGGCCTTCACCAAAACCACGAATGTCCTTGCCGTCGCACGTGCCGAATCGCGCACGCCGTGGGTAGTGACACGAGATCGCATTCAGAGACGCATCTCCACGGCGACGCATCCGGTGGTTAGCCAAGCGCGTGGCTACCGCTTCATTGGCAATATTGCTAGCGACTTCAATGACTGGATCCGGCAAAAGTGGCTGCGCTCTATTGTTGATCGAGATGGGGATGCCTTCCCTGCGTTCTCCGCCTCGCTGTTCGCCGATTTCAGTCGCACGATTGCGTCGCCGCGCGCACATGAAGAGTGATCGCACATCGACGGACGCGCGGTCAGCACAGGCGGCAGATTTGTCGGTTGTACTGTCCTGTTCTGTTCGCGTAACGGAGCTCTGGGTAAGAAGAAGGGAAGGTTACAATGAATACCAAGCAAAGCGCTGTTGCGGTTCGACACTTGTGGTTGGCCAGATTCATCGCGGAGCATCCATATCGGGCGGCGCTAGTGGCAATGGTGCTCGGAATAATCGGCCTATCAGTCCTCCATCAGGGCGTGGCGCCGGGCGGGGCGCCGGCCATGTCGTACAGTGCGACTGAGGAAACAGTCAGGTACGTATTGGAGCACATCTGTATCGCGCTCATCGTAGCCGCATTTGTCGGTCTCGGATATGAACTGGCTGGCCATGCTGCGAAAATGGCGCTGGAGCTGGAAGATCTGCAAGAACGGTCGCAGGAGCACCTTAACCGATTCGGCGATCTATCCAACGAGCAGATCGAGAAGTTTACGCGTGCGGCAGGCACACAGATCGCCGAGTTGGCCAACTTGGTGAAAGAAGAGGGAGCGTTTGTCTTACCACACGCTCTGAAGGCTGCCCTGGCTGATACCAAGAAAGATGCGAAGCTTGTGGACCGGAGTAATGACTTGCTGCGGGCGGTTCTTGATATTCATAAACGCAAGCTGTGGATAGATGACGTGTTTCTAAAGTTTGTTGGCGAGTTGTTGGAGTTTGCAGCACGCAATGCGCAGAAACTCGCTAGGCCAGGTATCAAGGATGGTGATATCGTAGAGCTGACGTTGCCATTGAGTTCCGTCGAGCTCGCCGACAAGATTTTGGGCGATGAGATGTCGGCCCTCGCTGAAGGAGACTCCTACCTTGTAGTCTCAGACTTTGGCTCTTGGTGTACTCCGGCTGAAGTCGTGTTTGATCCGTACCAGCCGAAGTTCGGACTGTCGACATTTCACGAAGCAACGGTAGAAGCTGCTAACGAACACGGAGTGACAGTACGACGCATTTTTGCGCGCTGCAACACTGACACGGCCGTCACAGAAGCACAGGCATACGAGGTTCTGAAACGACATTGGGAGGTTGCCGAGTGCTCGGCCAAGGACGGCGACGGGTGGCCACGCTATCAGGTTGGGATCGTTACGGGTAAGACGTTCGCCGCGATCGGCGTTGAGCGCGAACATCGTGGCGTCTTCATACACGGACAAGAAACGCTGTGCTTCTCGCCGAAGAGGCCTCAATTGAATATCATGAGTTTGCAGATGACGTCCGTGCGGCAGGAGCGTGAACGTTTCGAGCGCCTGTGGCATCACGCAGCGAGATCCTGCGAGGCGGATGGCGAGCTCGTGGTTGGGCAGACCCTGGACGAGGCTCTGGCGCGATTGGGTGCTTCTTGGTGGGCAGATTGATGCTGCTTTCACGTGCGATGCCGCCTGAGGTACATCGGTACATGCCGAGCAGGAGACCGCGCCGATGAGCAGGCGGTCTCACGAGCGGATGTTGTTGGAGTGGTGGGCACATGCGGCGGTTGCGACACGCTCGATGGCGATGTCGCGGCGGCTTGTTCCCTACGTGTTTTTCGAAGGCCCCCCCACCGCCAACGGTAAGCCCGGCATCCACCACGTTGCGGCGCGCTCTTTCAAGGACCTCTACCCGCGCTATCAGACCATGCGCGGTCACCGCGTTCTGAGGAGGGCCGGGTGGGATACGCATGGGCTGCCGGTGGAGGTAGAGATCGAGAAGAAGATCGGGTCGAAGGGGAAGCAGGACATCGAGCGGTACGGGATCGCGGAGTTCAACCGGCTGTGCAGGGAGTCGGTGTTCAACTACATCGGGGACTGGAACAAGCTGACCGAGCGGATCGGGTTCTGGCTCGATCTGGATGACCCGTACGTCACCTACACGAACGACTACATCGAGACGTGCTGGTGGATTCTCAAGGACCTTTGGGATCGGGGGTTCCTGTATGAGGCGTATCGGTCGGCGATGCATTGTCCGCGCTGCAATACCTCGCTGGCGGATCATGAGGTCAAGCTGGGGACGCGCGATGACGTCGACGATCCGTCGGTATGGCCGAAGTTTCGCGCGGTTCGGGAGGAATTGATCGCGCGGGACATCATCGGTGCCGGCGAGCCGCGGCCGGTGTCGTTCCTGGCGTGGACGACGACTCCGTGGACGCTCCCCGCGAACGTGGCGCTCTGCCTGAAGCCGGATGCGAAGTACGCGCTGGTCGAAGCGCCGGCGCGGCACTCTCAGGCGGACGGTCCGCGCGAGTTGTACATCGTGGCGAAGGAGCTCGTGGCGGTGACTTTTGCGGCTGGGACGTGGAACGTCGTGCAGACCCTGGCGCCGGGCGATCTGGTCGGTCTCCACTACGAGTCGCTGTTCCGTGCGTACGTTCCCGAGGGCGAGGACGTCACCCGCGCGTACCGTGTCATCGCGGACGACTTCGTCAGTCTCGAGGACGGCACGGGGATCGTCCACATCGCACCGGCGTACGGCGATCTCGAGTACGGGCAGCGCTACGGACTGCCGACGGTCTTCAGCGTCGATCTCTCCGGCTCGATGTACCCGGAGGTGCGGCTCGCCGGTCACGAGGAGGAGTCGCCGGACCTGGCCGGCCTGTTCTTCAAGGACGCCGACCCGATCATCACCCGCACGCTCACGCGCACGGGCCTCATGTTCCGGTCCGGCCGCGTGACGCACGCCTATCAGTTCTGCTGGCGCGACGACACCCCGCTGCTGCGGTACGCGAAGAACAGCTGGTACATCCGGACGACGCTCATCAAGGACAAGCTGCTCGGCAACAACGACAAGATCAACTGGGTGCCGGCGTCCATCGGCAAGGGTCGCTTCGGGAACTGGCTCGCGGAGAACGTCGACTGGTCGCTCTCGCGCGAGCGCTACTGGGGCTGTCCGTTGCCCATCTGGGAGAGCGACGACGGCGCGAAGATCTGCATCGGCAGCGTCGAGGAGCTGAGCCGCTATGCCGGACGCGATCTGAGCGACCTCGACCTGCACCGCCCCTATGTCGACGAGATCACGTTCGAGCACGACGGCCGGACGTACCGGCGCGTGCCGTACACGATCGACGTCTGGTTCGAGTCGGGCGCGATGCCGTACGCACAGTGGCATTTCCCGTTCGAGCACCGGGAGGAGTTCTACGAGAATTTCCCGGCCGACTTCATCTGCGAGGCGGTCGATCAGACGCGCGGTTGGTTCTACACGCTGCACGCCATCGCCGCACTGCTCACCGACACTGGCGGCGATGGACGCCGCCCGGGGCCGCTTGCCGATCGCTTCCCGGACTCCCCGGCCTTCAAGAACTGTGTCGTCCTCGGACTGCTCACGGATCGCGAAGGCAAGAAGATGTCGAAGTCGCGCGGCAACGTCGTCGATCCGTGGACGATCCTCGACGACCAGGGCGCCGACGCGCTGCGCTGGTATCTCTATTCATCGGGTCCGGCGGGCGAGTCGAAGGCATTCGACGTCGCGAAGGTGACGGAAGTCCTCCGCGCGTTCCTGATGACGCTCTCGAACACGCATCGCTTCTTCGAGCTCTATGCGAAGACCGACCGACCCGACCTGACGAACACGATTCCCATCGAGGAGCGGCCGGAGATCGACCGCTGGCTGCTCGCCGATCTCGCGCGCGTCGTGGCTGCAACGACCGATGCGTTGGATCGCTACGACGCGATGAGCGCGACGCGCGGCATTCAGTCGTTCGTCATCGACCGTCTCTCGAACTGGTACGTCCGCAACAACCGGCGCCGCTTCTCCAGATCGACGGACGTGCGCGACAAGCAGGCTGCCTGTCAGACGCTCTACGAGACGCTCGTGACGGTGGCGAAGCTGATCGCGCCAATGGCACCGTTCCTCGCGGAGGAGCTGTATCGCGAGCTCGTGGTCGCGCGCTTGCCGTCGGCCCCGGAGTCGGTACACCTCACCGAGTGGCCGGAAGTCGATGCCGCCGCGCTCGACGAGCGTCTCCTCACGTCGATGGATCTCGTCCTCCGCGTGGTCGAGCTGGGGCGCGCGGCGCGCGGGCAGGCGCAGATCCGCGTGCGCCAGCCGCTGCCGGAGCTGCTCGTGCGCGTGGCGACCGAGGACGACCGTGCGGCGCTACGGCGCTTCGAGGCCCTGATCCTGCGTGAGCTCAATGTGAAGACCCTCACGATCCTGGACGTGAACACGCGCTTCATCTCCTATCTCCTTCGTCCGAACCTGCCCGTAGCGGGCAGGATCCTCGGCAGGGATACGCCCCGTCTCGCCGCGGCGTTGAGCGCGCTCGATCCGTTTGCGGTCGTCGACAACGTCCACCGGGGGGTGGCGACGGAAGTTCGCGTCGGCGACCGTGTGGTGTCGCTCGAGCCGGCGGCGTTCCTGATCTCGGTGAGCAGTCCGGACGGCTACTCCGCCGTGGAGGACGAGGGCGTCCTCGCCGCACTGAAGACGGAGCTGACGCCGGAACTCGTGGCCGAGGGCCGCGTGCGCGAGCTCGTGCGTCACGTGCAGGAGGCGCGGAAGAAGGCGGGGCTCGAGGTGACCGACCGTATCCGTTTGCGTGTAGACGTTCCCGCAGATCTCTCACCCGCACTCGATGCGCATCACGACTTCATCGCAGAGGAAACGCTCGCCACAGAGATAGCGCAGGCGTCCGAGCTCGCCGACGCCACGCTGGTGGATATCGACGACCATCCGGTGCGGTTTGCGATCAGCAGGGTAGAGGCAGGTAATTTGACGTGACGAACACGATCGAAGCGACCGCGTCCTCGCTCAAGCTGTCCTATCTACGCTTCGTGTCGGATTCGGCACCGGGACTGTTGCTGGTCCTTGCATTGGTCGTCATGGATAGCTACGGCTTTCTTGAAGTAAGCATCATCCCTCACGACACGACGGACAAGGCGGTGGGCGCGATCCTCGTCATCCTCCTCGCGACGCCGGTTGGGCTGGTGATCAATGGCGCGAGTCACTTTCTCCTCGGCGGCACTGGACGGTGGATCGATCAGAGATGTTTTGCGACCACGATCTGGCCGGTCGTGGACACGAAGCGTGTGCTCCGGTTCGATGAATGGACGCGTTTCTTCCAGATCACGAACGCCAGCGACTGGCCGCTCGTCGCACAGGAGATCGACGAAGTTCTCGACACCTTGCTGCCTCACCTCGCGGCATTGCTCGATCACGTCCGCGCTCTGAAGAAGTTCTGTCGCTCAGTCGCCTTCCTGGCGATCGTGGCGGCGTTTGTCGCCGCCGGAGAGTGGGGTGCTGTTGCGGCGGCAGGAGTGATCGGTGGGATGGCGATCCTGTCGATCACTTCCTCGAGTAGATGGAGAGATACCGCAATCGCCATCGTCAAACTGTCCTTCGCCGCGGTACTGATCTTGTGCGGGATCAAGTCGTTGTCTTTGACTGTCGCGTTGGTTTTGGTCGGCAGTAGCTTTGTATTGCTCGGCGGACTCGTCGACTTTTACCAGCATGGGCTGACCATGCTGTTCATCTACCAGCTTCTCGTGCACGACGGCAGTTCGTTCAGGATTACACCAGCGCAGGTGCGCAAGCGGCTCCTCGTGTTCCTGCGGTCGGCGAAACAGTAGTCGTCAAACCAGCTCACTTGCCAGCCGCTGCACCTCCCGTGCGCATCCCCACGACACCGTGAAGCCCGCGCCGCCGTGGCCGTAGTTGTGGATGATGCGCGTGCCTCGTTCGTGCTCGAGGCGGACGGGGTTGCGGAGTGGGCGGAATCCGACGGCGACCTCGAAGTGCGCAGGCAAGTGTGCGTCGACAGCGGTGCAGCGCGCGTGAATCGCTCGGGCGAGCGTCGGATCCACGTCGCGATCGTTGCGGCGGTCGTCGGTGCCGCCGAGGAGGATGTCGCGCTTGCGGGAAACGATGTAGGTGAGGGTCTTTCCCTCCTGCGCGACCATGTGGCGTGCGATGCCGGGGTTCGGCGTCTTCAGCACGACTCCGCGGCCGGGGCGTAGGCGGCGGTCGTCGCAGAGCTCGCGCGCGCCGAGGCCGGAGCAGTTGACGACGACGTCGAACTCGCGCTCGAGCGCGGCGAGGTCGCGGATTGTACGACGGTGGATCCGGCCGCGAAGATGATCTCGCAGCCACGGCAGATACAGCGGCGTCTCGATCAGCGGGACCTCGATGGCGAAGCCGAACGGATACGGCGAGGCTTCGTCCGGCGACAGGGTCCGGTGCGCCATCGAGCGTGACCACCGTGGAAACCGCCGGCGCGTCGAGCCGAGGACGCTGAGCTCGACCATCGAGACCCCGGTGCGCGGCTGTTGCGCGAGCTTTCGAAACTCGCGGTACGACGCGAGCGCCCATCGCTCCGCTTTCTCGCGCGGCTCGATGTGGTACGGGTACCAGATCGCGGCGGCGACGGCGGAGGTCGTGTTGCGGATCTCCGCGGCGAACAGGGTCACTTCGAAGCCGCTCTCCTGCAGCACTACGCCGCAGGTCAGGCCGGACACGCCCGCGCCGACGATGGCGACCGTGGGTTTGCGAGGCATCGGCTGAGTGTAACGGCGCGAGCCGCCGCGCCGGCGCCTCCTTCGGAGACGGTGCCTGGAGTTTGGCCCTTCCGAGTTCTGCGCCGTACGGAATACGCCGACGTGAAGCGGCCGGATCCTTTGCCGCGGAGCGGCAGCCAGACAGTAGCCGGGGGTGCGAGCGCACAGCGAGCGACCCCCGGAAAGGAATGCAAGGGGGAGTGCCGCGTCAGCGGCACCGGATGTCGGGATCACGTCGAAACGCACTCTCGATACTAAGGTTGCGAGCCCGCATCGCGTAGGTTTGAGCTCGCACTTCGGTGCCGCTGACGCGGCACAGGATCCATCCCGCACTCACCGGGGGTCGCTCGCTGCGCTCGCACCCCCGGCTACCGTCCGGCTGCCGCTCCGCGGCACACCACCTGGCCAACTCGGAGAGGCGGTGGCGCGCCCTTGCGCCACCGCGTCGGTTGGATCACTTGCAGTTGGGGTCGCCCTTGCACGTGTCGCTGTCGAACTTCAACACGCGGCCGCGAGAGTCCTGGAGTCCCTCACGCGAGACCTTCACGCGCGTGCCGTCGAATTTCCGGAGGGAGAACGACCAGTCGCACTCGTTGTAGTCGAACCGCTGATTGAGCAGGACGCCCAGGGCGATCTGTTCGCCGAGCTTGATCGACTCCGTGTAGTCGCTCCGCCAGTGGACGCCGGCCATGTCCCGGCCGATGGCGATGTTCGCCGCCACCTTGTTCAGCTCCCCCTCGATCGTGAGGTCGCCGGCGCCGGGGCCGGTGTAGGGGACGAGGGCCGTTCCGGCCGCGTTCGGGATCTCCGGGTTCGCCAGCGGCTCGTCCTCCTTGAACCATGCCTTGAGAATCGTCACGCAGGCGCCCGCGACTGTCGCGTGTCCGGCGCCGTACGCGGGATGGGTGGGGCTTCCTTCGGGGAAGGCCATCGGCAACAGTGCCGTCTTGTTTTTCGCGAGCGTGCGCTTCACAGCCTCGGAGTCGAGGACCTGCTTGTGCAGTCCGTAGTTCTTCTTCGTGCCCTTCTCCCCGACGAGCGTGAGGTGCACCAGCCCGCCGTACGCTTCGGGCCGGAGCCGGCGGTGCACCGCCCACTTCTGATACCAGACCGCCTTCAGGGCCCGGGTCGCGACCTCGGTGACGAGACTGAGGATGTGCGGTCCGCCGAATGTGCCGAAGCCCACCTGGGTCTGGGCGTCCGGTCGGCCATTCGCGTACGGATTCCCCGGATCGACCGGCGCTCCGGCGTCGAGCAGAATGAGACACGCGTTCAGGTAGGCCTCGTAGAGCGCGTCGACGTGGACGTATTGCCCGAGGTCGCGCATGTTGCGGATGTATCGGTACGTGGAATCGTATTGATCGACGAACGGGCCGGGATCTCCGTTCTGCACGGCGCGCCATCGGTCGTACTGGGTCAGATAGTCCTTGCCCGCGACGACGGTCTTCTGGCGCTGCTCGATCTTGAGCGAACCGTATCCGATCGGCTTGAGAAGGAACTGGGACAGGTAGGGTCCGGTCGTGTCGCCGTAGCTGCACCCGCGGAAGATCGTCTGCGGCGTGACCCGGTTCCCGATCTTCGGGCCGGTGAAGTCGGTGAGCCCGGAGATCTCCTTCGCGGCGGCGGCAACGTCGGCATTCGCGGCGAAGTCCGTGAACGGGACGTCGCGAAGAAGGGCCATCCAGTAGTCCTCGACGGCCTCGGCGGCCGTCTCGGCGGAGTCGACCTTCGGCGCCGCGAGCATCTTCTGCTCGCGCGGACACGGGCCTTCGACGTCGCCCGCCAGCCCTGCCTGCGGATTGGTGAGCGGTCGCCCGCCGCCGAGGACGATCTCGTCGAAGTCGCGGCGTTGCCGGAGGGCGACGAGCATCGACTTGTAGGCCGGGGCGTCGACTTCACCGAAGTCGTTGTGGGGGAGCCCCTTGTGGTAGTTCCCTCGCTTGTTGGGGAAGTCTTTCTCGTCGCCGTTGCTGCCGGTCTTCTTGATCTTCGTCGGCGTGCAGACGTGAGCGGGAGGCGCGGGCACCGCGGGAGCCGCGGCTGCCGCGGCAGCGGCGCCGCCGGCGATGCCGGCGCGGTTCAGCGGCCGCGGATGCTGGTCCGGTTGCCCGAGCTCCCAGCTGCCGCGCGGTTTGGGTAGATCCGTCTTCTGTTTTTTCGTCGCCATGAAGTCTCCTTCTCGTCATGGGACGGACGCGACTGCCGATTTTCTCCGCGGTGCATCGACTTGCCCGCGGCGCGCACGGTCACACCGCCGCGGGCTCGACACGAAACTCGAGCCGCGTGAGCCGTCGAGTGGGGCGCCGGCGTCCTCGCCGGCCGCCCCTTCCGTCACACCGCCGCGGGCTCGACGTCGCCGGTCATTGCGCTCTCCGGCTCCGGAGTCGCCGTCCGCGTTCGCGCGACGAGCACGTAGATCGAGGGCACGACGAACAGCGTGAACGCGGTGCCGATGATCATGCCGGTGACGAGCATGATGCCGATCGAGTTGCGGGCGCCGGCGCCGGGGCCGTTGGCGAAGACGAGGGGGAGATGGCCCATCACGGTTGCCGCGGTGGTCATGAGGATGGGGCGGAGGCGGGTGCCGGAGGCTTCGAGCACCGCCGCGAGCTTGTCGCGGCCCTGCGCCTGGAGCTGGTTCGCGAACTGGACGATGAGGATGCCGTTGCGCGAGACGAGACCGACGAGGGTGATCAGGCCGACCTGGCTGTAGATGTTGATCGACGTGAGGCCGAGAAAAGAGAAAAGAAGCGAGCCGGAGAGAGCGAGAGGGACGGAGCCGGCGAGGATGATGAATGGGTCGCGGAAACTCTCGAACTGCGCGGCGAGGACGAGGTAGATGAGGATCGCGGAGAGCAGGAAGACGCCGAGGAACTTCGCGCCCTCGGTGCGGAGTTGCCGCGACTCGCCTGCGTAGTCGATCGTAAAGCCCCGTGGGAGCGTCTTCGCGGCCTCGGTCTCGAGGAACTTCAGCGCGGTGTCGAGCGAGACCCCGGGTGGGATCGCGCCCTGGATGCGGACGGCATTGAGCTGCTGGAAGCGCTTGAGCTCGCGCGGCTCGGTGGTCGTCTCCAGCGAGGCGAACGTCGACAGCGGCACGAGCTTCCCTTCGCCGCCGGTGATGTAGATCTGCGAGAGCTGTTCGGGCGTGAGGCGGTCTGCGCGCTGCACGAGCGGGATGACTTTGTAGCTTCGCCCCTGAATGCTGAAGCGGTTGACGTAGTTGCCGCCGAGGAGGGTGGAGAGGTCGCGTCCGGCCTGGGCGAGGTCGACTCCCTGGGCGCGTAGTTTGTCACGATCGAAGACGACGCGCGTCTGTGGCTGATCGAATTTCAGGTCGGTGTCGGCGAACATGAACATGCCGCTCTGCATCGCCTTTCCGACCAGCCCATTCGCGAGCTCCGCGAGTTGCGCCGGCTCGGCCGTGGACACGATGGCGACGTCGACGGGGAACCCCTGGCTCCCGGGAAGCGAAGGCGGCACGAGCTGGATCACGCGGATGCCGGGAATCTGGGCCGACTTCGCCGAGACGTCGACGAGGATCTCCTGGATGCCGCGATCTCTCTGATCGAACGGCTTCGTGATCAGTCCGGCGAAGCCGCCGCTCGGAAAGATGACCTCGAACGACGAGACGTGCTCGGGCAACGAGCGATAGATGTCGCCGACCTGGTTGGCGAAAAGCTTGGTCTGGTCGATCGTCGAGTTCGCCGCCGACTGCACGATGGCGAACAGGAAGCTCTGGTCTTCCGCCGGCGCGAGCTCCTTCTGCGAGAACATGTAGAAGGGAACGATCAGGAGGACCACGATCAGCCACAGCGTCAGGACGACGGGGCGGTAGTGCAGGGTGCCGCCGAGCGTGCGCGCGTAGAGCCTTTGCACGACCTCGAAGTGGCGGTTGATCATGCCCGCGAAGCCGCGGTCCGTATCGCCCGCGCGGAGGAGCTTCGAGCCCATCATGGGGGACAAGGTCAGGGCCACGATTCCGGAGATGAACAGCGCGCCGGCGAGCGTGAACGCAAACTCGCGAAACAGCGATCCGGTGAGGCCGCCCTGCAACGCGACCGGCGTGTAGACGGTGGCGAGGGTGATGGTCATGGCGATGATCGGGGCCACGAGCTCGCGCGCGGCATCGATCGATGCCTGGAGGGGCGTCTTCCCCATGTGCAGGTGCCGCTCGATGTTCTCGACCATCACGATGGCGTCGTCGACGACGAGGCCGACCGACAACACGATCGCCAGCAGGGTGAGGAGGTTGATCGTGAAGCCGAAGAGCAGCATCAGCAGCACGGCGCCGATGAGTGAGATCGGGATGGCGATGACGGGAATGAGGACGCCCCGCACGGAGCCGAGGAAGAGGAAGATGACGATGATGACGATCAGCAGCGTCTCGGCGAGTGTCTTCAGGACTTCGTCGATTGCGGTCTGGATGTACTCGGAGGAGTCGTAAGGGACGCCCGCGGTCATGCCCGCCGGGAGTTGCGCCTGGATGTCCGGCATGGCGTCGCGCACGGCCTTCATCACGTCGAGCGTGTTCGCCGTCGGCAGGGTGAAGATGCCGATGAAGACGGCGGTCTCGCCGTTGAAGCGGACTTCCTGGTCGTAGGTCTCGGCGCCGAGGACGACGTCGGCGATCTCGCCGAGGCGCACGAGGTCGCCGTCCTGTTCCTTGACGACGAGCTGCTTGAACTCGTCGGCGGTTTGGAGGTTGGTGTTGGCGACGAGGTTGACCGAGGTCATCGAGCCCTTCGTCCGTCCGAGGGCGGAGAGGTAGTTGTTCTCGGCCAGCGCGGTGCGGACGTCGGACGGCGAGATGCCGCGCGCGGCCGTCCGCTGCGGGTCGAGCCACACTCTCATGGCGAAGGTGCGGTCGCCGAAGATGTCGGCGCGCTGCACCCCGGCGATCGCGCTCAGCTTCGGCTGCACGACGCGCACGAGGTAGTCGGTGATCTGGTTCTGATCGAGGTCCTTCGACGCGAAGCCGAGATACGCCGCCGCGAACTGGCTGTCGGTCGTCTGCAGGTCGATGATCGGAGCCTCGGCTTCCGGCGGGAGTTGATTGCGCACCTGCGCGACCTTTGACTGGATCTGCGTCAGCGCGGCGTTGGTGTCGAAGTTGAGCTTCAGGTGCGCGGTGATCGTGCTGACGCCCTGGGCACTCGACGACTCGAGGAAGTCGATGCCGTCAGAACCGGCGATCACTCGCTCGAGCGGCGCGGTGATGAAGCCGCGCACGAGGTCCGCGTTGGCGCCGACGTACGCCGTCGTGACGACGACATTCGCCATGTCGCTGCGGGGAAACTGGCGCACCACCAGAGAACGGATGGATTGCAGCCCCGCGATCAGGATCACGAGGTTGACGACCATCGCCAGAACGGGGCGGCGGATGAAGAGGTCGGTCAGTTTCATTTCGTGTGTCTCGTTCGAGTCGTCGAGTCGTCGAGTCTCAAAGTCTCAAAGTCTCAAAGTCTCAAAGTCTCAAAGAAGTCCGCCACCCATCCCCGGGCGGGTCTTTGAGACTCTGAGACTCTGAGACTTTGAGACGACTCCGTGTTCCTACGCGGGCATTCTCCAACTCGCGCGATCAACTGTTCGCGGGGTCGCAAAGAAGGTGGCAACCGCATGCGTTCCTCTTTGAGACTTTGAGACTTTGAGACTTTGAGACTCCATGTTCCGAGCGCGTGCATTCTCCAACTCGCGCGGTCAGCTGTTCGCGGGCGCCGGCGTCGCGCTGTTCGGCGGCTGCACCTTGTTGTTGATCGTCACGGCCGCACCGGGGCGGAGCTTGAAGGCGCCGGAAGTCACGACTTCCTCGCCGGGCTTCAATCCGGAGACGACGCCGACCTGGTCGCCGCGCGAGCCGGCGAGCTTGACGAACTGCTGGCGGACGCCTTTGTAGCTCTTGCCGTCTTCGCCCTTCATTTCCTCGACGACGAACACCGAGTCGCCGAACGGCGCGTAACTGATCGCCGACGCGGGCACGACGACGACCGAGGAAGCGCCGCGACCGCCGAGGTGGGCCTCGACGTACATGCCGGGTCGCAGTCGTCCGGAACGGTTGTCGAAGATCGCCTGCACGCGCGCGTTGCGCGTGGCTTCGTCGATCACCGCGTCGATCGCCGCGACCTTCCCGACCTCCGGAGAGCCGAGGGCGTCCGACGTCACTTCGATTGGGGTGCCGCGGGTGAGGCTCGCGAGCTGGTGCTGGGGGACGGTGAGGTTGACGTACACGGGACGGATCGCCTGGAGCGAGACGATCGGCGCACCGCCGGCGACATGCTGGCCGAGGTTCACCTGGCGGATGCCAAGGACGCCGGAGAAGGGAGCGCGGATGGTCTTGCGCTCGATCGTGGCGCGGATCTCGCCGGCCCGCGCCTCGGCGGAGGTGAACTCCGCCTGGGCCTGATCGAGGTTCGACTGCGCGACGACACCGCTCGCGGCAAGGCCGCGGTTGCGCTCGAGCGCGAGACGGGCGAGCTCGCGCTGGGCCTCTGCGGCCGCGAGCTGCGCGCGCTCCTGGCGGGTATCGAGACGCACCAGGACGTCGCCTTTCGACACGGCGCGTCCGGAGTCGATGCTGACCTCGGTGATGATGCCGGGAAGATCGGCGCTCACGGTGACGCCGTTCACGGCCGCGACCGAGCCGATCGCCTTCAGCGTCGTGGCCCAGGACGCCTGCTTCGCGATGACCGTGGTCACCGCCTCCGGCGGAGGAGCCCAGCTCTGGGACATGGCCGCCCGGATCTGGAAGTACTTGAATCCGCCGATCGCGGAGAGAAGGACGACGACGACCGCGAGCATCAATGACATGCGCTTCTTCATGGCGAAGGGGAAAGAGTACAGCCTCTGCAGAGCGAGTGTGTCGAAGATTCTCGCGTCGCAGAGAGGAAAAGGCGGGTTCGCGTGGTGGAGAGTCCACGAGGAGTAGCTTGCGCGGGTGGTTCGGCAAGCCGTCGATCGCTTCGACGGCCGCGGCAGAGTCGTCGTCGACTGAGCCGGAAATCCCGCGGAGCGCCGCAGCGGAGCGGCCGTTACTGCGCGAGCTTCAGCACGAATCCATCGAGCCATCCGCCGCCGAAGGCCGGCTGGACGCCGCCGGAGATCGGGAAGTTCGTCGAGCCCGTCCAGCCGGTGACGTAGACGCTGCCCGCCGCATCGACGGCGATGCCCATCGCTTCGTCATCGCCATCGCCCCCGAAATAGGTCGAGTAGAGGATCTGCGTCCCGGTGGGATCGATCTGGGTCACGAACACGTCTGCGACTCCCGCGAAGGTCGGCTGGAGCGAGCTCGCGTTCATGCCCGGAAAGTTCGTCGACACGGTGGCCCCCGCGACCCACACGTTGCCCGCCGGGTCGACCGCGACCCCGCCGGTGGGGAAGTCGATGTCCGCGCCGCCGAGGAACGTCGAATAAACGATTCCGCCGTTCGCGTCGATCTTCGAGAGGAAGGTGTCGTAGCCGCCGCCGTTCACCGGCTGAAGGGAGCCCGAGGTGACGCCGGGGAACGTCGACGAGTCGGTGTAGCCGGTGACGTACGCGTTGCCGGTGCCGTCGAGCGCGACGCCCATGCCTTCTTCCACGCCTGTGCCGCCGAGGAGTGTCGAGTAGACCGTCTGGCCGGTCGTGTCGAGCTTCGACACGAATGCGTCGGCACCGGCCGTGCCGGCGACGAACGCGTTGCCGCTGCTGTCGACCGCGATGGCGACCCCGGAGCCGGCCGGCGTCGCCGAGTAGACGAACGTGCTGCCGGTTGGATCGATCTTCTTCACGAACGGCCCGCTGTCGCTCGCACCGCTGACGTACGCGTTTCCGATCGCATCGACCGCGATGCCCATCCCGAGGTCGTCACCCGCGCCGCCAAAGAGCATCGAGTAGACGAGCGACGAGCCGGTTGCGTCGAGCTTGGCGACGAACGCATCCCGCGGACCGCCGGCGAAGGACGTCGTGCTGGACGGGAAGTTGGTGGAATTGGTGCCGCCCGTGATGTACGCGTTGCCGGCAGCATCGACGGCGATGCCCAGGCCGTACTCACTGCCGCCGTTGCCGCCGAGGTACGTCGAATACGCGATGGCCGTGCCGGCCGCGTTGATCTTCGTGACGAACGCGTCGTAGCCGCCGCCGTTCGCGGGCTGCAGCGACGAGCCGCTGACACCGGGGAACGTGAGCGATTCCACGAGGCCGGTGAGATACGCGTTGCCGTCGGCGTCGACCGCGATGGCGAGACCCTCGTCGAGACTCGCGCCTCCGAGGAAGGTCGAGTAGACGAGCACGGGATCGATGATCAGCGTTTCCTGCCGATCGTAACGGCCGAGCCGAAACCCGACTCTGTTGCCCGGCAGAAGGGCGTAGTCGCCCTGGACGATCACGTGTCGTCCGTCGATGACTTGGTAGACGTGGGGACGCGGTTGCACGAGATCTCCGCCCGGAGTGTGGAGAACGAGCTCGCCCTCGTCGCCGATGGAGATCGCATCTGCGCCTTCGAAGGCGAGACGGATGCGCTCGGGCGCGGCGTGCGGAGCGACGATGAAGTCGTACTCGAGCTGGCGCTGGTTGCCGCGATAGATCAGGTCGATGCCGCGATAGACGCTCGCGTAGCGCACGGCGGCGAAGGTCTCGATGCCCGTGTGTACGTCATCGCCGAGGAAGTAGTTGGTCGTGGTGTGGAGCGGAGACTCGCCCGTGATGGCGGAGGCGCCGTTGCCGCCCAGCGCCCGCATGCGAACGATCGCGCTGCCGCCTTCAGGCGTGCTCAGACGGATCACCGCCTCGTCGCGGGTGAGGAACACGCCGTACCCCTGGCCGCGGCTCGCGAAGCGCACGGCGTCATCGGTCTGCCCTACATTTCGCTCGAAGGTCAGAGGCAGGTTGCGATGCGTGCCGGCTGCGGAAGGCGCGGTGAGCGCGTCCCCGGCCGCAAGAACGGCGATCGAAACAACGAAAATTTTCAAAGACGTCAAGGTTACCCCCTGGGGAAGATCTGGTGCGGGCCGGAACGATGTATGGAAAGTCATAAATTCCGGTAGGACGGAAGTCGTGAACCTTTCGTCCCCGTCTTCCGACTCTTCCTCACGAATGACGATCCGCGACTTTCTGAATGGCCTTCGTGCGGACCCACACCGATCCCCCGTGTAGTCTTTCCCCATGCATGACGCCGTGATCGTCGGGAGCGGAGCCGGTGGCGGCGCGGTGGCGTGGAGACTGGCCGCCGCCGGCTGGCGCGTGCACGTGCTCGAGAAAGGCCCGCGTTTCTCGCGTGAGGACTATCGCCACGGCGCCGGCGGGCTGCGTCCCGGCCAGTTCATCCCTTCGCTCGACGTCGATCCGCACACCGTCGTCACGGAGCGAACCACGACGCCCGTCCGCACGAACCTTGGTTGGATCGCGACGTGTGTCGGTGGTGGCACGGTGCACATGGGCGGGTACTTTTATCGCTTCCATCCCGACGACTTCCGCATGCGCTCCCGCTTCGGCGAGTCCCTCTCGCTCGCGGACTGGCCCTACGGCTATGAGGAGCTCGAGCCGTATTACGCCACCGCCGAAAGGATGATGGGCGTCTCCGGCCTCGCCGGTGCAGACCCGTTCGCCGGCCCGCGCTCGACGGCGTATCCGATGCCGCCGCTCGATGCACATCCATTCGCGAGGGCGGTCGAAGAGGCGTGCCGGCGCCGCGGCTGGCACCCGTTTCCGACTCCGCGGGCCATCAGCTCGCAGCCGTACGACGGCCGGCCGGCGTGCGACTACTGCCGTGTCTGTGCATCGTATGGATGTCCCGTCGGAGCGCGAGGCACGGTGCAGGAGACGTTCATCGCACACGCGGAGCGCACGGGACGGTGCGAGGTTCGCCCGCTGTCGATGGTGCGGGAGATTACGCGTACGACAAGGGACCGCGTCGGGGGCTGCATCTATCTCGACGCGGAAGGACGCGACCACTTCGTGGCCGCACGCGTGGTCGTCCTCGCCGCCTCGGCCATCGAGTCGGCGCGCCTCCTCCTGTTGTCGAATCTGGCGAACGACGAAGGGCAGGTCGGGCGCAATCTGCAATTCCACGCCGTGACCATGGGGCAGGCTCTGTTCGACGGGCAGGTCTCGCACGGTGGCTCACCCTTCCTCGGATGCTCGATCGCCGATCACTACTTTCTGCCGGAGGGCGTCTCCGACCTTCCGAAGGGGGGCATGATCCGCTTCGGGCTCGCGCCGCAGGTCGAAGGTCCGGCCTACTTCCAGCCGACCGGCGAGCAGCGCGTGCTGTACTTCGAGGCCTTCCACGATTTCCTGCCGAACGCGCAGACGTTCGTCACGCTGGACGATTCGGTGAAGGACCGCTGGGGACTTCCGGTCGCGCGCATCCACCTCGACGTGCCTGCGCATCATCGCCGCGCGGGCCGTTACCTCGCGGACCGCGCATTCGAGATCTACGAGGATCTCGGCGCATCCGAGGGGATCACGACCGATGTCGGTGGAACGTCCTCCTATCTCGTCCATGGAACGTGCCGCGCCGGAACGGATCCCCGCACGTCGGTGCTCGATCCATTCTGCCGCGCACACGGGATCGGCAACCTCTACGTCGCCGACGGTTCGTTCATGCCCACGTCCGGCGGTACTTCGACGACGCTGACGATCGTCGCGAACGCCCTGCGGACGGCGGAACGCCTGCTCCGCCATCCTGCCTGATGGCAGGCGGTATGCCTGGCCGTCCAGATTGAGACTCAATCTTGACGGCATTCCGTACGCCGCCTAAACTGCGCCTCCAATCTGGAGGTGCAGGCCATGTCTTCCACCGCCCTTTCGAACGATCTGGAGATGGTCGAGGAGCGCAGCCGGACGTTCGCCGAACTGCTGGACAGTCCGCGCTGGGCGCTCGCTTGCCCCCTCGCGGAGCGGATCGCGGATGGCCGCGCGCCGCGCGATTTCGATCGGGATCTCGCCACCAGGCGTCTCGCCCTCTGGAAGACCACAGGTGCATTCGCGAAAACTCCCGCGCTCTGGGACGACAAGCTCGCTTCGGCAGGGATCTCCGAGGAAGCGCT
The DNA here is from genome assembly GCA_964558905.1 of uncultured Thermoanaerobaculia bacterium. Classification (GTDB taxonomy): domain Bacteria; phylum Acidobacteriota; class Thermoanaerobaculia; order Gp7-AA8; family Gp7-AA8; genus QHVT01. The sequence continues at coordinate 24,153 of CAZLGP010000010.1, forward strand.
GCTTGCGTTCCTGGGGGAAAGGCCGGAGGCGAGCGATCGCCCCGCGTGGCTGCCCGTGATCGCCGAGGCGTATGGCGATGGCTCCATCACGCCTGCCTTTCCGTGGCCGGCGAACGCCGACCTGGAGCGCTGCCGCTTTCTCCCTCTCCTCGAACCGCTGGTTTGGCACTACTGGCGCCGCCTGGAACTGGAAGTCCGGGACCTTCTCGCGCGCGTACCGGCAGCGCCATTCGACGCAGGCATCGCGCGCACGCTCACGGCGCATCTCCCGGATCACTTCGCGGCGCTGCTGAATCGCACGCTCGTCGTCGAGATGCACGTGATGAAGCTGGAGGAGCGGCTCGAGGGCGACACGCCGGAGGCCCGTTTTCACAGTTTTCTCGAGCACCTCCGGGTGAAGGCGAATGCCCTGGAGATTCTGGAGCGCTATCCCGTGCTTGCACGACAGGCCGTGCAACGGCTCGAGCTGTGGGCGGCCGCGTGCCTGGAGATGCTGGAGCGTCTCGCAGCCGACGCGAGCGCAATGGCCGCGCGGTTTCACTCCGGCAACCCTTTTGGCCGTTTGCGCGACGTCCACGGAGCCATCTCCGACTTCCATCGCGGCGGGCGTTCGGTGTTCATCCTCGTTTTCGACTCCGGCTTCGAGATCGTCTACAAACCGAAGCCGCTCGCTCTCGAGCTGGCCTTTCAGAGGCTCCTCGGATGGCTGAACGATCGCGGCTTCGAGCCCGCATTCCGCCAGATTGCGGTGCTCGACCGCGGCTCGTACGGCTGGATGGAACGGATCGACACCGCTGCCTGCGCCGACGATGCCGCATTGCAGCGCTTCCTCGAGCGCCAGGGCGGCTATCTCGCGCTGCTCTACGCGCTCGACGGAACGGACTTTCACCACGAGAACCTGCTCGCATCGGGCGAGCATCCCATCCTCATCGATCTGGAGACCCTGTTCCAGCCGTGGCTGAACACGGGCGACCTGCACGATGTCGAGGGCGCGCCCGGTGCACCGCTGCGGGCGACGGTGCTGCGTCCCAATCTCCTGCCGGAACGCTGGTACGGAGACAAGAGCAACGCCGGAGTGGATCTGTCCGGCCTGACCGCCGTGGAAGGGCAACTCACGCCCCGACCGATGCTGGCCGCGGCGAACACGGGTCTCGACACGATGCGCATGGAGCGGCGCCGGATGAAGATTCCGATCGGCGACAACCGCCCGCGCATCCACGGCCGGGACATCCCCGCTCACGAGCTCGAGCCGGCGATCGAAGCGGGCTTCCGGCGCATGTACGCGCTGCTGTCCGATCATCGCGAGGACCTCATCGCGGAGCTCGAGGCTTTCGCCGATTGCGAGATGCGGATCCTCTTCCGCACCACGATGAGCTACGGCACGGTCCTGCTGGAGAGCCTCCATCCCCATGCTCTCGGAAATGCGCTCGAGCGCGATCGCCTCTTCGACACGTTGTGGACGGCCGTGAAACGCCGGCCGTACCTGCGGACGCTGTTCGGCGCGGAGGCGGAAGACCTTCACCGCGGCGACGTTCCGCTCTTCCTGTCGCGACCGGGGAGCCGAGACGCCTTCCACTGGCGTGGCGAGCGGTACGCCGATTTCTTCGAGCAGAGCGGCCTGGAGCGCGCCCGGGAAAGGATTCGAGGTCTGTCCGCGCGAGACCTCGGGCGGCAGGTCGCGGTGATCCGCGATACGTTCGATGCGTTGCGCATCAGCGGCCGCGCCGTTGCGCGTCCCTCGTACGATCTCGTCCCGCGCACGCGACGACCGCAGCAGGAAGAGCTCCTCGGGCTCGCACGGCGCGCCGCGGATCGCCTCGTCGAGCGCGCATTCGAGAATCGCGACCAGGCTTTGTGGCTCACGCTCGACTACCGCGATCCGGACGGCTGGCAGCTCGTTCCCGCCAATCCCGACCTCTACCTCGGTCTGCCGGGCATCGCCCTGTTCCTGGGATGTCTTGGCGCGGCCACGAACGAAGGACGCTACGGCGAGATCGCGCGGAAGGCCCTCTTCGCACAGCGGCAGCAGATCGCCGCGGATCCAAAGCTCGTCGCGGGTGTGGGCAGCTTCAACGGCTGGGGCGGCGTGATCTACACGCTGGCGCATCTCGGCCGCCTGTGGAAGGACGACACGCTGCTGGACGAAGCGGAGTCGTACGCGCACCGGCTTCCGCCGCTCGTCGCCGAGGACGACCTGCTCGATCTCATTGCCGGCTCGGCAGGCTGCATGCTGAGTCTTGCCGCGCTCGCGCGTGTGAGGCCGTCGCCGTTCCTCGACGGGCTGATGGTCGCGTGCGGCGAGCGGCTCCTCGCGAAAGCGCATCCGCAGAGCATCGGCATCGGATGGCCGATGCCGCTCGCCGGGAATCGCGCGCTCGCCGGAATCTCCCATGGAGCGGCCGGAATCGCCTTGGCGTTGTCGTGGCTCACGGCACGAACGGGCGACGGTCGTTTTCGCGCGGCGGCGATCGACGGCCTGGCATTCGAGCGCTCTCTTTTCAGCGAGTCGGAACGGAACTGGCCCGACCTGCGTGTGGGGGCGGAGGGGGTGGACGGCAGCGGCGGACACTTCATGCTGGCGTGGTGTCACGGAGCGCCGGGCATCGGACTCGCGCGCGTCGCCGGTTTGCCCTGGCTCGATGACGAGGAGGTGCGGCGCGAGATCGACGTCGCCGTCCGCTCCACGCTCGCGAAGGGATTCGGCGAGAACCACAGTCTCTGCCACGGCGATCTCGGAAACCTCGAGCTGCTTTTCGGGGCCGCGCACGCATTTGGCGACCGCGCGCTCGAAGAGCAGGCCTGGAAGATCGCCGGCGGCATCGCGGACAGCATCCGCACCGGCGGATGGCTCCTCGGCCTGCCGGGGAGCATCGAGACTCCGGGACTCATGGCGGGTCTCGCCGGTGTCGGGTTCGGTCTGGGACGCCTCGCTCGTCCCGACATCTTTCCGCGACTGCTGACACTCGATTCGTGAGTCTTTCCTGCGCGTCGCAGGAGAGGAGCAGCGATCGTCAGGCCAGCGACCGCTGCTTCGAAAGAAAACAGGCCGACGGAAAGGAAGGATGCCCATGAAGAAGAGAGATGTGATCCGAGCGTGGCGTGACGGGGAGTACTACGCGTCGCTGTCGAAGGAAGACCGCGCCGCTCTGCCGGAAAGCCCGGCTGCCGTGATCGAGCTCGATGACGACGTCCTGGCGAGCCTCAGCGGCGGCTGCAGCTTCCAGTACTGTCCGACCTCGGGCTACTGCTCGCCGTGCCCGCCGGCGCACTGCTACTGATCCGCTGTTGGAACCGGTCTGGGAGTGCGGCGCGCACTCCTAGACCCTTCAAGTTGAAATTGTAAGTGCTACCGATAGGACGAATAGGACGAATAGGACGTAAAGGACGAATAGGACCGATAGGACCAATGGATTCGTCCTATTCCTCCAAACGTCCTATACGTCCTATACGTCCTATACGTCCTATTCGTCCTATCGCTAGCACCTACGATTTCAAACTTGGCTAGACCCTTTGCGCGCGTACGAGCTCCGCGTACCTTCCATCGCGGCCGACGAGATCTTCGTGCCGCCCCTGCTCGACGATGCGCCCGTCCTCCATCACGAGGATCCGATCCGCGCGAACGACGGTCGACAGGCGGTGTGCGATCACCAGCCGCGTCGCGCGCAGGCGCTCCAACTCCTCGAGCACCTGACGTTCCGATTCGGTATCGAGATGGCTGGTGGCCTCGTCCAGGAGGAGGATGGACGGACGGCGCACCAGGGCTCGGGCGAGTGCGAGTCGCTGCCGCTGCCCGCCGGAGAGCGCTGCGCCGCTGTCGCCGAGGGGTGAGTCGTATCCAAGGGGGAGCGTCTGCACGAGATCGTGGATGTGCGCGCGCTTGGCCGCTTCGACGATTCGATACAGCGGCAGTTCCTCATCGCCAAGAGCGATGTTGCTGCGGATCGACTCCGCGAACAGATACGGCTGCTGCAGGACGATCCCGAGCTGACGCCGGAGACTGGTGAGCTCCAGCGTCGCGAGATCGAGTCCGTCGTAGCGCACTGTCCCGCTCGTCGGCCGATACAGACCCATGAGCAGCATCGCCAGCGTCGACTTCCCCGCTCCGGAACTGCCCACCAACGCCACGAAGCTTCCCGGCTCGATCTCCAGTGACACGTTGCGCACCGCTTCCGGACGCATCGGCGAGTAGCGGAAGCTCACGTCCTCGAGCGTGATCCGGCCGCTGAGCGTCGGAGTGGTCATGACGTGTTGCCGCTGCTGTTCCGGTTCGGCCTCCATCACGTCGTCCATCCGGTCCATGTAGCTCGCGAGCAGCTGCAGTTGCACTGCCGTCGAAACGAGCGACGTGAGCGGCGTGAGGACGCCGATGGCGAGCGCGTTCGCCGCCAGCATCGTGCCGAGCGTCAGATTGCCGGCCAGCACCTCGGCGGCCCCGAACGCGAGCACGACGAACGGCGACGCCGTCGTCAACGTATTGATCGCGGCATCGAAAAAGGCGTCGAGACGGCCGCGCGCGAGAGAGACGTTCAGCTCGTCCACGAAGAGATTCGACCAGCGGTCGACGGCCTGCTGCTCCGCGCCAAGCGCTTTCAGCGTAGCGATTCCGGACAGCATCTGTACCTGATACGTCCGCGACTTCGCCTGTACCTGAAGCGTCTTCGACATCAGATCGGCGTGGCGGTGCCGGGTCACGACGAACAGCAGCACGCGCAGCAGTCCCAGACCCACCACGAGCAATGCGATCGTGCTGTTGGCGAGGAAGAGAACGATCAGGTAGAGACACGCCAGCGCGCCGTCCAGCACCCCGGTCAGCGTTCCGGAGGTGAGGATCTCGCGGATGGTCGTATTCGCGTTGAGGCGCATCATCAGATCGCCGGTCGAGCGCTGGTGGAAGAAGGCATACGGCAGCGAGATCAGATGCTCGACGAAATCGACGGTGATCTTCGCGTCGAGCTTCGTGCGCAGGTGCAGCATCAGATGCGCGCGGACCAGCGCGGAGAGGAAGTCGAACGCCGCGATCGCCGCCAGACCGACGCCCAGCACGGTCAGCAGCGAATGATCGCGGCCGGGCACCACCCGGTCCACGATGAGGCCCACGAGCAGCGGCGTCGCCAGCGCCAGCGCTCGCAGGACGAGCGACAGGACGAGGATGCGCTGCAGGAGCGCCGACTGCGCCACCAGTTCGCGCACGTAGCGCATCATTCCGCGGCGCGGCGCCGCGGATCGGTCGAACTCGTCGCCCGGCTCGAACAGCAGAGCCACGCCGGTGAACGTCTTGCCGGTGTCGGCAAGAGTGACCTTCCGCCGTCCCGTTCCCGGGTCGACGATGTGCACTTCGTTGCCAGCCACACGCTCGAACACGACGTAGTGGTGAAAGCCCCAGTGCAGGACGGAGCCCGGCGGAAGGAAACGCAGGTTTGGGACCTCAGGCACCTTCACGCCTCGGGCCCGGAGCCCGTGGTACCGCGCGCCTTTCACCAGGGAGAGAGCATCTGCCCCGTCGCGGCCAATGCCGAGCAGCTCGCGCACGTGGTCGAGGCGCACGATCCTGCCGTGGAAGGCCAGCACCATCGTCAGACACGCCGCGGCGCAGTCGGTCTCCGTGGTCTGACGCACGACCGGAATTCTCTTGCGACGCCACTCAGCCACGGCGCACCCATAAGAGGAGCAATCGCTGCCGTCCGAGGCGCACGCGGACGCGACCGGTGACGCCGTCCGTGAGGTCGTTCGTGGAGAGACTTCCTTCGATCCTCACTCCGGGTTGGGTCGTCGTCCACAAGCGTGCTCCGTCGACGCCGAGAAGACGGCGGGCGTCCGCCGCCGGAATGATCCTGCGGTCCACCGACGTCACGGCGAGCGGCTCGGCCGCGTGCTCGAACCGGAGCGGGAGTCCGGCCCGAAGCTGGGCCCGATCGCGGGCGGGTACGACGGCGATGAGGCGGCCTTCGCGCACGATGCCGACGCCGTCGGCCTGACGATCGACGTGTACGAGCGCGCCGAAGACCAGCGCCGCAACCAGGAGGGCCAGGAGGATTCGAAACGCGTGACGCGTCCAGCCCGGCTCGATCTCCAGCAGATGGGCCTCGTCGGTCCGGCCGCGCTGATACTGCTCCAGCGCCTCTTCGCGGTACAACTGCGCCACATCCCCGCGAATCGCGGCGTGGCGTTCGGCCGCGCGCTGCTCGAGCTGCCAATCGAGTACGAGGCGTGCCAGCGTGGGCGCGACCAGACGGTTCATCCACGCGAGGCGCTGCTGCTCGGCGTCCGTGAATGGAGGCGCGTTCGGCGGCCGTCGCAGCGCGAGAACGCCGAGAACGCGGTCATCGAACGCAATTGGCGAGGCGACGAACCGGTCGCCGGCATCGCCGTCGAGGTCCGTGTCGTATCGCGGATCGTCTTCGAGACGTTCGACCGCGACACCGCGGCCCGTGCGTGCGACGTAGCTGGTGAGGCCTCCGCCCGCTCTCTGCCTGCGCTCCTCCGTCACGAGACTCGCGTCGCGCGTGTCGAAGATCCACAAACACGAGTGCGTGGCATCGGTGCCCGTGCGCGCTTCACGAGCAATCGCGCGCACCGCCGGCCAGAGCTCGGTCTCTCGCGTGAGCCGCCGCAGCAGGTCCAGGACCTGGCCATCATCTTCCGCCGGCTCTGAAGGCGGACGTGCTGCCTCCTTCCACGCCGCGTGCAGAAGCTCGACCGTATCCTCCGCCGCGGGTGGATGGGTGCTGGAGAAGTACAGGTGATCGGCAGGCGCGCCGCCGCCGAGCGACAACACCAACCATGTATCCGGAGTGTCCGACAGAAGTTCCTTCGCCGCGTCGGGCGTCAGTTCTGGCCCGAGGGCGAGCACCGCCCGGCCCGTGAGCGTCGCTCGCGCGACCCCATGCGCTCGGATTCCTCGTCGCTGCAGTCCGGCGATGATCAGGTCCGCCGCTGCCGCGGGCCATCCGGCCAGCAGGATCTCCGGACCGGACTGGGGGTGATCCGCCGCCGCCTCGTCCCGTATCTCGACGAGATGCATGTCCGGCATTATGCATCGGCGTCAGGGTGGCGCCAACCAAGACGGCGCGAGAGATCCCGCTCCGGTGCGGGTACGTCATGCTCACGTGAAGAAGTGAGAAAGGTGGCTTCCGGCTCGCGCCGCCCGTCAAGCAGCGGGCTGAATGCCCGAATCGTGGTCGTGGATCCTCCGCGTGATGGCCTCGTTCACGTGGATGAGGTTCCGCAGCATCTGCCGGAACTCGCGGTGGTCCGCGCGGTGAAGCTCGTGGAGCAGCTCCCTGTGGGCGTGCTTCAGCACATCCATGAGGTAGTCGCGCTCTTCACTGGTGACGTCGAACATGCAGTCCTGCCTCCGCCGGCGAAGGTAGCAACGCGGCACGTTTTGCGACGGTGACGGAAGATCCCGGTGCACGGTGCGCCAGGGCACACGCCGAAGTCCGAAAGCTGCAACGGAAACGAACGCGTGGCCGTTCGTCGTCGATGCGGCCACCCCCAATCTCAGTGGACTCGTGCACGTCGGCGGTGAGTGCGGTCGGAGCGATGGCGGTCCGTTTTCGCTCGGCTGGTGCCCCTTCGAACAAAGTTTGAACGGGTACTAGTTATTTGGTATTGCTTTTGTAGATCCAGCCAGCGCCTGCGCCGTTGTTCCTGCGCAGCTCATCTATGGAGAAAGCCATGCAATCGTTCAAGCATTGCACTGTTGTGTTTCTGCTCGTGCTCGCGGCCCCGGCGTTCGCCGCGGACGCCGATCTCGTCCATGTGACCACAAGCGTCTCGTCGCCCACCGCCAATCCCGGCGGCGCCAACGAGGGGACGGTCCTGATCAACAACAACACAAATGCCGATGTCCGGGTCAGGCTGGATATGCGGGTGGTGTTCTCCGACGGCACGGTCCAGCACCTGACGGGGATCTCCGATCCCGGCGTGCTGCCACCGGACGGCGGATTTTTCCAGAGCGTTTTCTTCGTCATCCCGCCGGATGCGCCACTGGGGACGGCGACCTTCGTGGCGGACGTTGCGGCAAAATCGGGAGGGCTCAAGGAGCAGGAGACGTCGGTCGCGACCTTCGAAGTCGTCGCCCCCTGAAGGCCATCCAACCATGAGCGATCTCACCGTCGCCCTCTGCGGGTTCGCCCTCGACGGCCACATTGCCACGCTCTCCAACGCCCTCAGCCGGCGCGGAGCGACGCCTCTCGTGATGTTGCCTCTGCCGTGGGGACACTACTCGTGGCGCGACGGACGCTATTTCTACGGTCACAAGAGCCTCGACCACGTCTCCGCTCTTTTCGTGCGCCAGACGTACGTCCCGATCTTCGACCTCATCCATCGAAAAGCGGAGGCGGTCGATCCGGTGGACTGGCTGCTCGAGACCGTGCGCATGCAGAACAACGCCGCGTTTCTTCAGGCGCTGTTCGACTCCTTCGAGCGTCGCGGCTGCTTTCTCGCGAATCCTTTCTCGGCCGGCGAGCGGATGAAGCACAAGCAGGGCGAGGTCGCGGCGAGCTGCGGGTGGCGCGTGGCGAGGATGTTCATCACCAATTCGCCGGCCGAGGCGTTCGCGGCGGTGAACGGCGGGGAGTACGTGATGAAGCCGCCGGCGGGCGGTGCGCTGGTCCGCAAGATCGACGCTGCGATGCTCCGCGCGTTCGCCGCGATCGACTGCCCGATCGGCATCCAGGAATTCGTCCCGGGTGAAGACGTCCGCGTCTATCTGATCGAAGGCGAAGTCGTCGCCGCCGGACGCATCGTGACCGGAGAGCTCGACTACCGCCGCGATCCCGACTACATGAATCGCATCCACGCGATCGACTTGCCGCCCGACGCGCAGCGGAACGCGGCGGCCGTGCTCGAGCGCCTCCGTCTCGTTTGCGGATCAATGGATCTGCGGCTCACGCCCGACGGCGAGCTGGTGTTTCTCGAAGTGAACTCGGGCGGAAGCTTTCTCGAGTTGCAGAAGGCGCTGCGCATTGACATCGCCGATCGCCTTGCGGATCTGCTCGTCGCGCGCGCGCAATCGGTGGTGCTGCCGGGCTCCGAACCGGAGGTCCTGCCGCTCGCAGCAGTCGTTGCCTCGAACATCGACGGAGCCGAGCAGTTGTTCGATCCCGAGGCCGGGCTGGAGAGTCTGCGCATGGCCGTCCGCGGCCAGGTTCCGCAACCCTCGGTGATCGAGATCGATCTCGACGACGCACAGCAGCAAACGCTCGAGGCCAGCATCGGTATCCGCGTCCGTCGCGCACGTCTTGACCTGGCGACGCACGTGCTCGTTCCGATTCCGGAGCAGTGACGCGCCGGCCGCGGCTTCGTGTTTTCGCGAATTCTGCGCTTCGACGCACCCATCGCAGAGTCCACGTTCAAGTCTCAAAGTCTCAAAGTCTCAAAGTCTCAAAGGAGGTGGCAACGACGTTCTTCGACGCTTGCGACTGTCGGGTTCCTGCGGCGTCGAGCTTTCGCGACGGTTCATGACTCGTATAGCGGACCTCTTTGAGACTTTGAGACTTTGAGACTTCCGCGTCGAAGGCCGAGGCCGCAAGACCGCGATGGAGGTGCAGCTCAGGCGTTCCGCATGGGTGTCATTGTTGCAAATAACGTCATTCGTGTGAGTGGGGGTGCCGTGGGAGACAAAACATGAACAAAGAACAATTGCTCGAGCTCAACGACGACCAGGTCGAAGAGGTGATCGCGGCGGATCACGGCAACGGAAACCATCTGCCGCGCTGCACCATGACTCTCCGCTGGCCGCCTGAAGAGCCGGTTTGCGAACCCTGGCCGTAATCCCCGGCCGTAATCCCCGGCCGTAATCCCAAGGAGAACACATGAAGAAGAACGAGTTTCTGACGTTGACAGATGAGCAGGTCGAGAAGATCGTCGCCGCTCATCATAAGAACGATCACCTGCCTGACATCCCGCGCCCCTGTCCCGAAGTGACGACGCTGGCCTGCGGTGAAGAGGGACCGATCTGTTCCGCGTGCTGATGAATTGAATCACTGAACTGAACAACAACGAGGTGCCACCACTCACGGGTTGGCGGTTGGCGGTTGGCGGTTGGCGGGTGGCGGGAGACCCGCCACCGGCACCCCGCGCCGAGCGCCGAACCGTTAACCGCTAACCAACTGCCCACCGTCAACCGCC
>CAZLGP010000011.1:0-7567 GCA_964558905.1 uncultured Thermoanaerobaculia bacterium
TGGCGGCGCATTCGCGCTCGCCACCGGCTACCCTCTTACGCGCCTCCGGCGCAGGTGCCCGAGCCTAAAGTTAACGCCATTGCGGCTTCAGCCGGGGGAATTGGGACCGTTAGAGTCCAGCCCGCGTAGCGGGCGACAGGACGACTCTTTCGCCCGCTACGCGGGCTGACCAGAACACCACGCCGCACCCCCGACTGAGCCGACGGCTGAGCCGGGGGCTATTTGCTCTTGCCCGCTACGCGGGCTCCGAATCCACGCGCTGCGTGCGAATGTCCAAACCAGGAGCCGGGCTTCGCCCGGCTTTTCATTTCCTCCGCCAACCGCCAACCGCCAACCGCCAACGTGTCATAGAATCCCCACCGCATGCCGTTCCGCGAAGATGCGAATGCTCTGATTCAGCAAAAGAAGTTCGACGATCTCGAGGCCCTCTGGCTCGATCAGATCGACAAAGATCCCGGCGACGTCGATTCCTTCGTCAACGCCGCGAAGGCGCTTCGCAAGGCCGAGCAGCGCACGCAGTCCGACACCCTCCTCGGGCTCCTCTCCGACGCTCTCAAGGAGCGCAAGCTCTGGCCACAGCGTCTTCAGGCGCTCAAGGAGATCGGACGCCTCTCGAAACACCCCGCCACCCTCCGCCCCCAGATCGAAGAAGCGCTGCGCAAATCCCTCGGCGATCACAAAAACTTCCCCCGCGCCTTCCAGTTCGCGAGCTTCGCCGATCCCCACAGCAACCCCGTCGAGCGCGCCGAGAAGATCGAGATGTGGCTGACCTACGACGAAGGGGAATGCTTCTTCATGAGCGGCCGCGGCGCGGGCCGCGTCACGGAGCTGAATCCGGAGCTCGGCATCTGCCGCCTCGACTTCGAAAGAGAAAAACGCGTCTCCGTCCCCCTCGGTGCCGCCTCGAAGTTCCTCCTTCCCCTCCCCGAGGGTCACGTGCTCCGCGAGAAGTTCACCGATCCTGAAGGGGTGACGTCTCAGGCGAAGAGCTCGCCGTCCGAGTTCTTCGCGCGGATTCTCCAGAGCTTCGGTCGTCCGATGGTGATGTCCGAGGTGCGCGATGCCGTGATCGGGATCGTGCCCGAGCAGAAGTGGAGCACCTGGTGGACCAACGCGCGGAAGAACCCGCAGATCGTCACCAGCGGTACGGGCGCGAAGGCGACCTACGCCTTCGCGGGATCGAGCTCCGATGCGGAGGCGGTCATTCGGCGCGATTTCGATCGCTCGGACGTGAAGGCGAAGCTCGACCTCGCGCGCAAGCACTCAGGCCGGAGTCAGTCCCTCGCGGATGCGTTCGCCGCGGCCCTGGCGGCGGAAGCTGGCCGTCTCGCGCGCACGGACGCTTCCACGGCCTGGCAGATCCTGACGACGCTCGAATCCCTCCCCGGGAACTTCGAAGCGCCCGTCGACTCGAACGCGCTTCTCTCGGGTCCGATGGCCTCGCGCACGGTCGCGGGAATCGGCGACAAGCTTCTCCGCGAGCGCGCCCTGGCGGTCGTGCGCGAGATTCACGAAGACTGGCCCAAGGTGTACAGCGAAGTCTTCTTCCTCGAATCGGAGCCGCGCCTGCTCACGAACATCGTGACGGCGCTCGAGGAAGCGAGCCGGCCGGAGATGCGCGACCGCCTGATCGACATGACGCTCCGCTATCCGCGCCGTTACCCTCACGCCTTCTACTGGTACGCGAAGAGGCTCAGCGACGACGAGTCCCTTGCCCAGCGGGCCGGCTATCCACTTCTGTTTCAGATCCTCGACGCGCTCACACACGACGAGTTCTCCGGCGTTCGGGCTCGCCTCAAGGAGATGTTCGACAAGGGCGGACTGGCCGTGAGGATCGTGATGCGCGAGGAGAACGAAGAGCAGGCGCGTCGGCTCGTGGACACGCTCGATCGCTACGGCGCGCTCGAGGAATATCGCCGCGACATCGTGAAGCAGGCCGCGCTGATGAAGTTCCCGACCCTGCGTGAGCCGCAGCAGGAGCCCGTTTATGCAACCGCGGAGTCGCTGGAGCGGAAGCGGGCGGAGCTCCAGCATCTGAAGACCGTCGAGATTCCTGCCAACTCAAAGGCGCTCCAGGCCGCGCGTGAGATGGGCGATCTGCGTGAGAACTTCGAGTACAAGGCCGCGCGTGCGCGCGCCGAATACCTCTCCGCTCGGGTGGGCGAGCTCGCCTCGGAGATCTCCCGCGTGCGCGTTCTCGAGCCCGCGCAACTCGACACGAGCGTCGTTCGCGTCGGCACGAAGGTGGAGCTCTCCAACGGCGACGTCCGCCGCGACGTCACGATCCTCGGCCCCTGGGAGTCCGACCCCGAGCGCGGCGTCTACTCGAACCAGTCCGAGGTGGCAGGCAAGCTGATTGGCCACGCGGCGGGAGACCTGGTCACCTTCATGGGCAACGACTACCAGATCGAGTCCATTCGGAAATGGAGCGAGTAAATCCGGTGACGCTCGACACCGTGGCGATCTTCATCTGACGTAGAATGATCACCAATTGACGTGCTCCGGAGGAACCGTCCGAGATGACCTATGTGATTGCAGAACCGTGCGTGAACACGAAAGACACCGCCTGCGTCGACGTCTGCCCCGTCGACTGCATTCACCCCCGCAAGGATGAAGCGGATTTCGATTCCTACAACATGCTCTACATCGATCCGGAGGTCTGTATCGACTGTGGGGCGTGCGAGCCGGCCTGCCCGGTCCAGGCCATCTTCCCGGAGGACCTGGTGCCCGACCAGTGGAAGCACTACACCGCGATCAACGCCGACTGGTACAAGGCGAAGACGTGATTTTGTGATCCCGCTCACGTTTTCCGCGACTTTCGTGGTATAGATTTCACATCGGGTTTGAAACCGCGCCGGCAACGGCAACAGAGGGGCGTAGAGCCCCTCTTTTTTTTGGTAGCAACAAGCTCTTTGAGACGTCGATCGAGACCCTTCAGTTTGCGCCCACCTCGGACCCAACCACGGAAGAGCGGGCGAATGGGCGTGCCTCCGTGGAATTGCTGAAGCTACCTCTCTCTCTCTGCAACGCGAGCCGGAGGGTCTCGATGGACGTCCCAGACAAGAAGGACGGGCTTTTGCCCGTCCTTTTTGTTTTGGAGGGCGCACCTCCGCTTTCGAATGCAGCGCCGAGGTGGCGAAATCCGCGAGACGACACCAGCGGTCAATGCGCTACGCTCCCCGGGCTTGGTTGCGCCGGAGGCGCTGCAGAGGGTAGCCGGTGGCGAGCGCCGAGCGCCGCCACCGGAACGGTGTTCGGGATCGCGCTCCGCCCTGGCAGGGGCGACAGACGGCTTCTTCCGCCCCTGCCGGGGCGGTCTGGTGTGCGTGCGCCATTCCGGTGGCTGCGCGCTTTCGCGCTTGCCACCGGCTACCCTCTGATGTCCCTCCGGGACGCTCCTGCGGCCCCCGAAAAGCCAACCTCCAGCGCGGGCTTTTGGGGCAACAGACCCTTCCCGCGCTGCCTGCCGTGCCCCCTACCGCCCCTTCAGCATCCCGAAGATCCCACGCACGATCTGCTGAGTGACGGTTCGCGTCGCCTGGCGGGCGACGTTGTTCACGGTCCGCTCGATCGCTGACGTTCGCGGCCGGGAGGTTCTCCTGCGCGGTGCGGCGCGACGCGCCTTGGATCTCCACTCGAAGTCGTCTGCATCGTCCTGCCAGCGGGACGGCTCGGGCTCCTCGACCGCCGCGCTTTCCTCGATCTTCTTCTGCAGGATCTCGTGGGCGCTCTCGCGATTGATCGGCGTCGCGTACTTCGGCGCGATCGGCGAAGCCGCGATCGTCCGCGCGTACTGAGCATCATCGATGGCGGACATCGACGACGACGGTGCGACGATCTGTGTAGCGGCGACCGGCGTGGGAATGCCCTTTGGGTTGAGCACGGTCACGAGCGCCTCGCCGGTGCCCAGCGCCGTCAGCGACTCGGTCACGTTCACGTGAGGGCTCTTCGGGAATGTCGACGCCGTGGCCTTGATGTTTTTCGCGTCCTTCGGCGTGAACGCGCGGACCGCGTGCTGCACGCGATTGCCGAGTTGGGCGAGCACGTCTTCGTCGACGTCCTTCGGAGTCTGGGTGATGAAGAAGACTCCGATTCCTTTCGAGCGGATCAGTCGCGCGACCTGTTCGATGTGCTGGACCAGTGCCGACGAAGCGTCGTCGAAGAGCTGATGGGCCTCGTCGAAGAAGAACACGAGCTTCGGCTTGTCGGGGTCTCCGACCTCGGGCATCCGGTAGTAGAACTGGCCGAGGATCCACATCAGGAAGGTGGAGTAGAGCCGCGGTTTGTCCCGCACGTCGGAGAGCGTGAGGATGTTCACGACCCCTTTGCCGTTCACGACGCGCAGCAGGTCGTGCATGTCCAGCTCCGGCTCGCCGAAGAACTTCGCCGCCCCCTGCTGCTCGAGCTCCACCATCTTCCGCACGAGCACTCCCACGGTCGCCGACGACATCCCCCCGTAGGCCTTCAGATCGGCCTTGCCTTCGTTGGAGAGGTAGGTGAGGACGCCGCGAAGGTCCTCGAAGTCGAGCAGCGGCATCCGCCGGTCGTCGCAGTACTTGAAGACCATCGCCAGTACGCTCTGCTGCACGTCCGTCAGATCGAGCACCTTGCCGAGGAGGATCGGTCCGAACGAGGAGACCGTTGCGCGCAGCTGGATGCCGCGGTTGCCGGTGAGGCTGAAGAACTCGACGGGGAACACTTCGGGTGTGAACGTGCGGCCGACGGCGGCCTCGCGCTTCATGAGCCTTTCGCTCGCTTCGCCGGGTTGGGTCATGCCGGCAAGATCGCCCTTCACGTCGGCCAGAAATACGGGCACGCCCGCGCGGGAGAGGCCCTCCGCAAGGACTTGCAGCGTGCGCGTCTTTCCCGTGCCTGTCGAGCCGGCAATCATGCCGTGGCGGTTCATCATCCGCAGCGGAATGCGGATCGGCAGCTCGCTCGTCGGGCTCCCCTCGCGCAGCACATGGCCCACATCGATGGCAGGATCGGTGAATCCATACGCGGCTTTATAGGTCTCGTCGAAGGTCATGCCGAAAGTTTATCCTGAGGAGCGAAGCGACGAAGGATCACAGGAGCCCTCACGCGGGCTGTGCCGAACACGATCAGCAAGAGGGCTCCGTTGATCCTTCGCTGCGCTCAGGATTCGGGGGGAAAATGAAGATCGGATTCATCGGACTGGGCGCCATGGGTTACCCGATGGCGCGGCACCTCGCGAAGGAACACCAGGTCGTCGTCTGGAACCGCACGCCGGAGAAGGCCGAGAGGCACGCGCGCGAGCACGGCACCTCGCTCGCGAGCGACCTGGCCGACCTCGCCGGCTCGGAGGTGATCATCACCATCCTGCCGACGTCGAAGGAGGTCGACGAGATCGCCGAGCGTCTCGAGCCGCATCTGAAGCCGGGCACCCTGTGGATCGACGCGACCAGCGGCGATCCGAATGCGAGCCGCGAGACCGCGGGACGTCTGGGGTCAAAGGGCGTGGAGTTCGTCGATGCGCCCGTCACCGGCGCGGTGGTCGGCGCGGAGAACGCGACGCTGACGATCATGATCGGCGGCACGCCGGAGAACTTCGAGCGCGCACGGGAGATCCTCCGCCTCAACGGCAAGACGCTGATCCACGTCGGCCCGGTCGGGGCCGGCCACGCGATCAAGGTCCTGACGAACACGATCATGGGCGCGACGGTGTGGATCACGTCGGAGTGTCTCCTGCTGGCGAAGCAGTTCGGCATCGACATGAAGACCGCGCTGGAGGTGACGAACGCCGGCAGCGGGCGGTCGAACGCGAGCGAGAACCTCCTGCCGATGCGTCTGCGCGACGGGAAGTGGCCGCTCGTCTTCAAGCTCCAGCATCACGACAAGGACATCCGCATCGCCGCGTCGCTGTCGCACCAGCAGCATGCCGCGACACCGATGCTCGCGCTGACGCAGCACCTCTTCACGAGCGCTCTCAACCAGCTCGGCGACGGCGCGGACTACATCGAGGTCGCGAAAATCGTGGCGCTGATGAACGGGACGAACTGGGATTGAGCTCTCCCCCACAAATCCTGAGCGATGCGAAGGATCAGGGGAGCCCTCACGACGACCGTGTATTGAGCCCTTTCCGCGAGGGCTCCCTCGGTCCTTCGCTAGCGCTCAGGATTGAGAGTCAGAAGCCGCGATACTGGCCGCCGTCCACGAGGACCGAACTGCCGGTCACAAACGACGCCCGCTCGCTGCAGAGGAACGCCACGACGTCCGCGAGCTCGCGCGGGACGCCGTAGCGGCCGACGGGGATCGCCGTCACCGCCCTGGCGAGGTACTCCTCGGGTGTGATGCCCAGCTCCTTCGAGCGGATCTCGCTGAGCTGCTTCTGGCGATCGGTCAGGAAGTGGCCGGGGAGCACGGCGTTCACGAGAATGCCGTCCTTCGCCACCTGATCGGCGAGTGTTTTCGTGAGTCCGGAGATGCCCGCGCGGAGGGTCGAGCTGACCGTGAGCAACTCGGTGGGCTGCTTGGCGACGAACGATGTCAGGTGGACGATGCGTCCCCACCCGCGTTTCTGCATGTCGGGGATGACCAGGCGGCACAGGCGGACGACGTTCATCAGCGTCGACTCGATGCCGTTCGACCACTGGTCCTCGGTCAGCTTCAGGAAGGATGCGGCCGGCGGGCCGCCGGTGTTCGTGACGAGGATGTCGACCTGTCCGAAGCGCTCGATGGTCGCGTCGTACCAGCACTGCAGGTCCTCTGCTTTGGAAACGTCGCAGGCGACGGAGAGATCGCCCAGCTCGGGTCCGGAGCGCGAGCAGACGGAAAGCTTGCAGCCTTCGGCGGCGAGCGCCTCGGCGACGGCGCGGCCGAGGCCTTTCGAGGCGGCGGCGACCATCGCCACACGGCCGCTGATCCCAAGGTCCATCGATCCGGAACGATATCATCCGAAGTGGCGCGCCGGACACACCATGAACTGCCCCAACTGCGACTCCGAAAGAACCCGACGTGGCGGCACCGCCGTCTGGCTCGTCTACCTCGCTCTCCTGGCCGTGGGCATTCCCGCCGTGCTCGTCCTCAGGCTGAACGCGGCGATCGTCGCCGGCGTGATGGTCGCCGGGGTCGTCCTCGCCCATCTCATCCTGAACCAACGGGTCTGCCTCGACTGCGGGCAGCAGTGGGAGGGATGACAATCCCGAGCATTCGTGTTAACTGCCCCGCCAACTCATGCCCGAGCCTTCGAACATCCGTAATTTCTCGATCATCGCGCACATCGATCACGGCAAGACCACCTTGTCCGATCGCCTGCTGCAGATGACCGGCGCCGTCGAACAGCGGGAGATGCACGAGCAGATGCTCGATGACATGGACCTCGAGCGCGAGCGCGGCATCACCATCAAAGCCCGCGCGGTCATGCTCAAGTACCGCGCGAAGGACGGTCAGGAGTACACCTTCAACCTCATCGACACGCCGGGGCACGTCGACTTCACCTACGAGGTCTCGCGTAGTCTGGCCGCGTGTGAAGGGGCCATCCTCGTCGTCGACGCCACGCAGGGCGTCGAAGCGCAGACGCTCGCGAACAGCTACCTGGCCATCAACA
>CAZLGP010000012.1:0-5807 GCA_964558905.1 uncultured Thermoanaerobaculia bacterium
CGCGCAGCAACTCCTGCCACAGCGCCGCCAGCGTCTCCTCGATCTCGCCCTGCGGCGCCTCGTACTCGCGGACATGGAGCACCGTCGCCTCCGGCGCGGGCAGCGCCTGGCGGTCGACTTTTCCGTTCGCCGTCAGCGGCAGCGCGTCGAGCTGCACGTACGCCGACGGCACCATGTACTCCGGCAGTTGCCGCGACAACTCGTCCCGCAAATCCGCGACGGAGACTTCGACGCCCTCGTCTACCACGATATAGGCGACCAGCCGCTTCTCGCCCGGCACGTCTTCGCGCGCGAGCACCACCGCGTCGCGCACGCCCGCGCACTGCCCGAGCTTCACCTCGATCTCGCCCAGCTCGATCCGGAAGCCGCGGACCTTCACCTGGAAGTCGTTCCGGCCCAGAAACTCGATCGTGCCGTCCGCCAGCCAGCGCCCGCGGTCGCCGGTCTTGTACATCCGCGCGTCCGGCTCCGCGTTGAACGGATCGCGCAGGAACCGCTCGGCCGTCAGCTCTTGCCGGTTGAGATAGCCGCGCGCGACGCCATCGCCGCCGATGTGAATCTCGCCTTCCACCCCCACCGGCACCGGTTCGCCGCGCTCGTCGAGGATGTACACCTGCGTATTGGCAATCGGTTTGCCGAGCGGAATCGACCGCGCGTCCTCGGCCACTTCGCGGATGTCATGCGTGATGGCGAACGTCGTCGTCTCGGTCGGGCCATAGCCGTTCACCACGTGCGCGGGACGATGCTCGCCGGCCATCAGCTGCCGGAGTGTCTTCGGATCGAGAGCGTCTCCGCCGACTAGCAGATACCGCAACTGCCCGAACGCGTCGGGCAAATGATCGACGTACTGATTGAACAGCCCGACCGTCAGCCACAATGCGGTCACGCCGCCCTCGTGCAACGCCGTATTGAGCCGCGCCGGCTCCATGACCGTCGTCTGCGGCACTACGAGCAGCCGCGCGCCATTGAGGAGCGGGCCCCAGATCTCCCACGTCGCGGCGTCGAAGGCCGGATTCGCACAATGTGCGAAGCAGTCCTCGGGCGTGGCCTCGAAATACCGGGTATTGACGACCAGACGATTGATGCAGCGATGCTCGACCATCACGCCCTTCGGCGTGCCGGTGGAGCCCGAGGTGTAGATCACGTACGCGAGATTGCGCGCGTGCAATCCTTCGACGACCGGGTCGTCCGCCGGCAGGCGCCGCGCGAGCACCGGCACGTCGACGTCGAGTCGCAGCACCGGCAACTCCGTCTCCGGCAACACGGACTCGAGATCCGAATGTGTCAGCAGCGCCACCGGCGCGCTGTCCTCGAGCATCCAGGCCAGGCGCTCGCGCGGATAGGCCGGATCGAGCGGCACATACGCGCCACCCGCCTTCAGGATGCCGAGCATCCCGGCGATCAGGTCGATGTTGCGCTCGCTGCAGATGGCCACGCGATCGTCGGGCCGCACGCCGAGGCCGATCAGGTAATGCGCGAGCCGGTTCGCGCGGGCATTGAGCTCGGCATATTTCAGCGTCTCGCCTTCGTACACGACCGCCAAGGCGTCGGGCCGCGCCGCGGCCTGCTGTGCGAACAGCTCGTGCACGAGACGGTCACTCGGATACGGGATCTGCGTGTCATTGAAGGCGAGCAACTGCTGCTGCCGCTCGGACGGCGTCAACAGCGGCAGCGCGTCGACGGCCAGCGATGCATCGGCGACCATGGCCTCGAGGACGCGGACGTAATAGCCCGCCCAGCGCTCGATGGTCGCCCGATCGAAGAGCGCGGTCGCGTACACCATCGCACCCGCCAGGACGTCGCCGGCGTCGTCCAGCAGCAGTTGCAGATCGACCTGCGTGGTCTCGTGCGCCCGCGCCACCGGCGCCAGCTTCAGCCCCGGCAGCTCCTGCGCATCGCCGCCCGTACCGCTCCCCTCGAGGTTGTTCCAGGTGAACGTCACCTGCGCGAGCGGGCTGTGGCTCTGACTCCGCTGCGGCTGTAACGCCTCGACGACCTGCTCGAACGGCAACTCCTGATGGGCGAATGCCGCCAGGGTCGTCTCCTTCACCTGCGCCAGCAGCGAGGCGACGGTCGGCGGCTCGTCACCGAGACGCAGACGCAGCGCGAGCGTATTGATGAAGAACCCGATCAGTTCCTCGACCTCGCGCCGTTGCCGGTTCGCCACCGGAGTGCCAATGACGACGTCCTTCTGGCCGCTCAACCGGGACAGCAGCACCGCCCACGCGGACAACAGCGTCATGAACAACGTCACGCCATGGCGCTGCGAAAACGACCGCACCTCGCGGGTCAGCTTCGCGGAGAGCATGAACGGCACCGTGCCGCCGCCGTAGCTTTGCAGAGCCGGCCGCGGCCGGTCCGCCGGCAATTCCAGCAAAGCCGGCGCGCCCTCGAGATGCGTCTTCCAGAAATCGATCTGCCGCGCCAGTTCCTCGCCCTGCAGCCACTGGCGCTGCCACTGTGCGTAATCCGCGTACTGGATCTCGAGCGGCGGCAGCGGATCGCCTTCGCCGCGACTGAACGCCGTGTACAGCGCCGCAACCTCGCGCACCAGCACATTGAGCGACCAACCGTCGCTGACGATGTGATGCTGCGTCACCAGGAGTACGTGCTCTTCATCGGCGAGCGCGAGCAGGCGTCCGCGGATCAACGGGCCCGCGCTCAGATCGAACGGCGCCCGCGCCTCCTCGGCCGTCCGCTCCGCGACGATCGCCTCGCGCCGTTCGACAGTGAGACCGCTCAGGTCTTCGCGCAGGAGCGCAAACCCACGGTCCTCCGGCGCGATCCGCTGATAGGGGACGCCGTCGACGGCGACGAAAGACGTGCGCAGGACTTCATGCCGCGCGACGACCCGGTCGAGCGTCGCCTGCAAGGCGCCGGCGTCCAGCTTCCCGAGCAGGCGGAGCGCCGCGGGCATGTGATACGCCGCGCTGGCCGCCTCGTCGAGCTGATGGAGAAACCACAGGCGCTGCTGGGCGAGCGACAACGGCAGCGCCTCATCGCGGGAGACGCGCGTCATGCCGCCCATGGTGCTCGCACCCGCGTCACGCACGACCTCGGCCTGCGTGCCGAGGCCGGGCGACGCGAACAGAGCGCGCAGGGGCACTTCCACGCCGAAGGCGTCGCGCAGACGCGAGACCAGCTGCACCGCGAGGAGCGAGTGTCCGCCGAGCTCGAAGAAGTCGTCGTGACGGCCGACGCGATCGACGTGCAGCAACTGTCCCCAGATCGCGGCCAGCTCCTCTTCGATGCGGCCTCGGGGAGCCTCGTACTCGCGCGCGGCGAGCGCCGTCGTCTCCGGCGCCGGCAGCGCCTTGCGATCGAG
Organism: uncultured Thermoanaerobaculia bacterium; assembly: GCA_964558905.1. Lineage (GTDB taxonomy): Bacteria > Acidobacteriota > Thermoanaerobaculia > Gp7-AA8 > Gp7-AA8 > QHVT01. The sequence goes on from CAZLGP010000012.1 coordinate 3,326, forward strand.
CTTGCCGTTCGACGTCAGCGGCAGTGTCTCGAGCACGACGAACGCCGACGGCACCATGTACTCCGGCAAGTGCGGGAGCAGCGCCGCGCGCAACTCCGCCGCTTGCAACGCGACGTCTTCGCCGGCCACGACATACGCGACCAGGCGCTTGTCCCCCGGCACGTCCTCGCGCGCAAGGACGACCGCCTCGCGCACACCGGAGCACTGCGCAAGCCTCGCTTCGATCTCGCCGAGCTCGATGCGGAAGCCGCGGAGCTTTACCTGGAAGTCGTTCCGTCCCAGGTACTCGATGTTGCCGTCGGCGAGCCAGCGGGCCAGATCGCCGGTCCGGTACATCCGCGCCTCGGGATCGTCGCTGAACGGGTCGCGCAGGAAGCGCTCGGCGGTCAACTCCGGACGGTTCAGATACCCGCGCGCGACCTGCACCCCGCCGATGTAGAGCTCCCCTGCCACACCGACCGGCACCGGCTCCCCGTGCGCATCGAGGATGTAGATCTTCGTGTTCGCGATCGGCCGGCCGATCGGCACCGTCTGCCCGTACTCTCCCGCCCTGCAGGCCCACGCCGTCACGTCGACCGCGGCCTCGGTCGGACCATAGAGATTGTGCACTTCGACGTGCGGGAGCCGGCCGCCGACCTCCTGAAGCACGCCGTGCGGCAGAGCCTCGCCGCTGCACTTCAATCGACGCAGGCTTCTGCAGTTCTCCGCACTGGCCCGCGTCAGGAACGCCGGCAGCATCGACGGGACGAAGTGAATCGTGGTGATCTGTTCGCGCTCGATGACGTCCGCCAGGTAGGCGGGGTCCTGATGTCCTCCGGGCCGGGCCATGACCAGCCGTGCGCCGGCGATCAGCGGGAGGAAAAACTCCCAGACGGAAACGTCGAAGCTGAACGGCGTCTTCTGCAAGACGCGGTCGTCGTCCTGCAACCGGTATTGTGATTGTGCCCAGCAGAGCCGGTTGACGACTCCCCGGTGCTCATTGAGCACGCCTTTCGGCAGTCCCGTGGAGCCGGAGGTGTAGATCACATACGCGAGGTTGCGAGCGGTGAGACCGCGCTCGCCTGGGAGCGGGTTCGTCACCGGCCGCGTGGAGAGCCCGTCGCCGTCGAGCAACAACACAGGCACGTCCGTCGCCGGCACGGTCGACTGAAGGCTCTGCTGCACGAGCAGCGCCTTCGGCGCCGCGTCGTCGAGCATGTAGCGCAATCGGTCGGGCGGGTACGCCGGGTCGAGCGGCACATACGCGCCACCCGCCTTGAGGATGCCAAGAAGGCCGACGACCAGCTCGACGCTGCGCTCGGCACAGATGGCCACGCGGTCGTCGGGCCGCACGCCGCGCGCGATGAGCTCGTGCGCGAGCTGATTGGCGCGCGCATTGAGCTCGCCGTACGTGAGGTGCCGCTCTTCATGGACCACGGCGACCGCGTCGGGCGCGGACGCCGCCTGCCTCTCGAAGAGCTCGTGAACGAGCGTGTCGGCCGGATAGTCGGCTCGCGTGTCGTTGAAGCCGTGCAGCAGCGTCGCGCGGTCCTCCGCCGGCAGGATGTCGAGACGGTGCAGCGGCTCCGGCGTTTCGATCTCGATCGCAGAGACCAGCGTCCGGAGGGCCGTGGCCAGATAGCGCACGAGGCGGCGGACGTTCAGCGCGCGAATGCACTGCAGCTTCAGCGAAAGGAAGTCGCCGAAATCGTCGACCGAGGCGATGATCGGGTAGTTCACGGCCTCGTGGATGCTCAGAAGCCGCATGCCGTCCATGCCGGACGGATCGGCCGCGCTCCCGTCGACGCTGTGACGGAAGTTCAGAAGCGTCGTGAAGAGCGGGATCGGAGCGGGCACGCCGCTGCAGCGTTGCGCCAGCACCAGGGGCGCCTGCTCGTGCGCGAGCAGAGACACCATCCGCTCGTAACTCTGCCGCACCACCTGCCGTGCGTCGCCCTCGAGCGACACGCGCAGCGGCAGCGTATTGATGAACATGCCGAGGGCACGATCGGCGCCGGCCGCGCCCTGGAGACGCCCCGACAGGACCGTGCCGAAGACGACGTCCGTGCTTCCCGTGCAACGCGCCAGCACCTGGCCCCAGGCGACGTGGAACAACACGGAGGGCGGAACGCCGAGACGTCCGGCGCAGTCGCGCAGCCGCCGCGTGAGCTCGTCGTCGAGCCGCATCGCGGCCGTGTCGAGGTCCGTGGCCCGGACCTGCACGTCGAGAATTCCGAACGGCGCCGTCGGCGCGTCGACGCCGGCCAGTTGCTCGCGGAAATACGCCTCGTGCTCGGACGGCGCCACCCGGCTGGTCTGCGCGACCAGATTGCGCAAGGGAAGCGGCGGCGGCAACTCCCGCGTCTCATCGCGCAGCAGCGCCCGCACGTCGGCCATCACCAGCTCCAGCGTCTCGTGATCGCAGACCATGTGATGCGACAGCAGCGAGAGCAGCCACTCCCCCCGCTCCGCATCCTCGGCCACATGCGCCGCGAGCAGCGGC
>CAZLGP010000013.1:0-7556 GCA_964558905.1 uncultured Thermoanaerobaculia bacterium
CGTGGCTGGCTCGTCGGCCTCCACGAAATCGCCGCTCGTCGTCATCCGCACGTGCTTGACATCGACGCGGTACGTCGCTGCCGCTTTTCCGGTGTTCAGCAGCGTGAATGCAGCGGTGCGCGTCTGGTGGTCGAGGACGACGCGCGTCGGCGTGATCAGCAGGTCGCCGGCGCCGCCACGCGCCCACGCGGTGGCCGCGACCGAGAGAAGCAGGAGGATGGGGAGGAGTCGTTTCATGGCTGGATCCGTCGTGAGAGAAGGCGAGGACGGCGCCGCCGGACATCGGCGGCGCCGGTCCAGGCTGAGTTCAGTACATCACCGTCACGTTGAAGGTGCCGGTGTAGGTGCCGGGCGCCTGGTTCGGATCGAACGTCACGTCCGCGCCGACGGCGATCTCCTCCGTGCCGGAGGCTGGAAGCACGCTCGCTCCGGAGGGCATGCTCTGGAAGTTGTCGATGTGCAGCGTGTCGGTACCGTTGGAGATCGGTGCGCTGGACGGCAGGATGATCGAGTAGCTGTAGTTCGGCTCTCCGTTGACCGTGAACCGCGCGGCCGAGACGTTCCCCGGCAGAACGGCGACGTTGTTCGGATACAGGACGCCGTCCGTGGTGACGTGGACGTTCCCACCATTGCCGATGACGACGATGCCGAGCCCGAGGTCGGCGGTCTTGGTGATGGAGAGCGGCCGCACGAAGATGGCGGTGCCGGTGGCGGTGGCGGTGGCGGACGTGGATGCGAAGGCGGCGGTGGTGGCGGCGAGCGAAAGGACTGCGACGGCAAAGATACGCTTCATGGAATGGCTCCTCGAGTTGTTGATGAGGCGTGATTGGGGAGAAAGCTGTGGACCGCTTTCGGTTTCTCGGGATCCCGTCCGGAGACGCTCCGGATCGATGTCGACTGCGAGTACGTCCGTCACGCGGACGCGCTTTTCCACGCGATGGCGGGATTTCTTTGAAAGCAGAACCTTCCCAACGCCAGAATGCCGGCCGTTCAGTGGTCACCGCGACGCCGAAGGCGCTCGCCGAGGTCGTCGAGCTCGATGGCGGTGATTGCACCGGAGGCATTCCACCGGCCTTCTGTGGCATGCAGCTCACGAAAGTCAGGACCACGAGTAGTGTCGGCCCGGTGATCGCGCCATCGCCGTCAATCGAACCCACGAGCGCCGGCAACGGCCCGAGCTCGACCTGTTTCGCGGGTCATCTGAAAGCGGCCGGCGGCGCCGCTGGTGGTGGACTTCGTCAACAGCCAGTCGTGACACCGCGGGCCGAATCCCTTGTTCTTCAGCCCCCATGGAAAACGAGCCTCGGGCGACTGGCGTGCCCGAGGCTTGGCCAACGAGCGCGGCCGGCCGTGCCGGCGCTCACTCCTCGGTGAACTGCGCCGCGAGATTCAGCATCTTCCCCGAGTCGGCGTCGATCCAGGCCATCCACGTGCGCCCCGGATCGTCGCGGTCGGCGAGCAGCATCCGGTACGCGTAGCGGAGCTCGATATGGCCGTCGCTCGTATTGCCGGCAGGATAGAGGACCAGGTCGGCGCGCGCGGCGGTCCGGTCGCGGGGTGTGGCGGCGGACGGGGAGAGGCTGGCTTTGTTGGTGACGCGATAGCGGGCGAACACCGTGCCCTGAACGGAATTCGACGTGGCGATGACGATCGCGTGCTCGACAGGGATGCCCGAAACGCGTTGCTGATAGACATACCCGGTCGAGGGAACGGACATGGCGCCGACCAGAGCGCCGAGACCCTGACGGCGCATCAGCGGAGCTACGACCTGGTCGAACATCTGCTTCGACGTCAGTACGCTCTGTCGCGCCGGAAACGTCGCGGCGATGCGGTCGCCTTCGTAGGGCGGCGGCACAGTGGAGCGCGTGCCGGCCGGATCGGAATCCGGCGGGCACGCGGCGATCAAACCGAAGATCAGAATCAGCGTTTTCACATTCAGGGTTGACCCGCGTCGTTCACCACCAGATATGCCGGGGGCACGGCGTACGAGCCGCTGCCGGGCGACGTCGAGATCTTCTCGTTCATGTCGGCGGCATCGCGAGTCCGTACACGATAGAAGACTTGCACATTCCCGGTGGCCCCGGAGAGCGTGGTCCAATCGGCCGCGCCGGGAGTCCAGGTGCCGTAGCATTCGGGCTCGGTGGTCGTCGAGACGCCGATCCATGGGCTGTTGACGACGTTCATCGTGAACGCATCGTCGTTGGCCAGTTCGACGCGGAACTGGGTGTTGCAGGGCGACGGCGTGCCCATCGACGGCGTGAAGCTGTTCGCCACTCCGGCGGCGTCGAACTCATAGCGCGGTCCGGTCCAGACCCGGAACGTCGCCGGGGCGTCGCCGCGCTGCGACCAGTCGACCTCGGGATGGGTGATCTGATCGATTACGACGTCGTCACCCGCGTCGTTGTCCGATACATCGACGATCGCGTCTGCGCCGGATTCACCGCCCGACGCGAGCGGACAGAAGGTCGGATCGCCGGTGGCGGCGTCGCCATCGATACACGTGTACGGGAGGAGGAAAATGCCGGCACGCGCCCATGCGCTGAGAAGCTTGTTCGTCGTGTGCGCGCCGTTGTGCGCAAAGCCCGGAGGTCCTCCCGGCAGACCCGCGGTGGCCCACTGCTGCGCCATCTGCTGCAGCAGATTCTGCGCGAAACGGTAAATGTCGCGGTCGCACGTCCCGCCGCAGGTATTGGTGATGAAGCCGGCGTTGTAGAGCGCGCGGTTGATGCGCAGCCAGGTCTGCGGTGTTCCGGAGGGGAGGCATTTGCTGCGCATCCCCTGGCGCGTGAGCCACATCGCCGCCGCGACGATCTGTCCGTCCTGATAGTCACCGACGAAGGTCGCCCTCCGCTCGGGGAAGTGGTCGAGGATCGCGCCGGTGCTGAATGGCTCGTTCACGCTCGCCAGTCGCGGCAGGCCTCCGGTCTCCGTATGCGACAGGCAGTTCTCGGATACATCGGCCCCGCCCATGTTCTTCCGGTACCAGCCGGCCATGCAGGGCGTCGACGCGTAGTGGTGGGCCCATGCGTCGGCATAGTCATGAAAGGAGAGCCGGGGGGTGGGACTCGGAAGGGCGCAGGGACCCATTCCACACCAGTCGGCCGGACGGCGCTCTTGAAGGCGCTTGGTACTGATGTGTGTGAATTCGTGGGTCATGCCGGTCACGTCATTCGTGGCGGACAGGACCCCCTCCGGCACGTCGGGGCAGGCGGCGTCGGTGAAGCCCGTCGCTCCCGTGGCCAGCCTCAAGCGGGATTGGCCGGGGCCGAAGGTGTCGTAGCCGGCGGAGTTGCCTGTCTGCGGAAGGTCCATCCACACGGTGAGGGCCGCCTCGGGGAAGGTCGGGAACGTACCGGCAGTCACGAGCATGTCGCGGAAGCTCGAGAGGTGCGCGAACGAGTTGACCTGGCGGAACGTGTTGTTGCCTCCGGCGGCACAGATCGCGTTCGCGGAGTCGTTGAGCGGCGCCTGGTTAAAATTCGCGAAGGTGGCGGAGCTGCCGCCGGCCGCGTCCGAAATGCTCACTTCTTCGTCGTCGAAATTGCCGTCGCCGAGGCGATCGAAGCGGTTGAAGACGCCGGCGCGCTGGAGCGTGTACTGTCCTCCCACGGCCGGGTCGACCTGGAAGCCGCGTGTCTGTGTCGCCGTATTGGGATCGCGGCGCCATGCACGTCCGACGGCAGAGATGTCGTCGAACTGCGGCGCGATCTGGAGCAGCGAGCCGTTGTCTGCGTCGATCCAGGCCATCCAGCTCAGGAGGTTGCCCGGCGCCGGCTCGTTGGCGATGCTGGCGAACAGCAGCGTGCGATAGGCATAGCGCAGACCGACGCTCCCGTCCGAAGCACTGCCATACGGCAACAGAACCAGGTCGCTTCTTTCGCGACGCTGCCGGGGCGGGGATTTCGGGTCGATGCCTTTGAACGCCAGGACATGAGCCTGACCGGCGGCGATCGCCGCGTCCGGGCTCAGTTTCACTGAGTTGGTGATGCCGTAGCGATTGAAGATCGTGCCATAGATCGCCGTGATCGCCTCGCCGTCATTCCGTTCGGCGACGATCGAGGCGTGCTCGATCGGCACGTTCTGTCCCGCGCGCTGCGTGAAGACGTAGTGAATGCGCTGCCGTTCGATGTCCGCCCGGAACTGGGTGAAGCTCATCCCGTAGGCGGCCTGCAGCACCTGCTCGGCGATCGGGTTCGACTGGCCGGTCCGAAGCGCGTCGCACACCGGTTGGAAGCGGCTCATGCGGTCGGTATCGACCTCCTTGCACGTTTCGCTTGCCAGCCCCGGCAGACTCGCGCGCGGCAGTCTGTCTCCGGACGGGCTGCCGGGCGTGAGCTCGCCGGCACGATTGCCGTAGCCCATCGCCCGGACGAGCGGCGCGACCGTGCTGGCAAACACCTGCGAGGCGGTGAGATCGCCCGATGGGCGAGGTGCGAAGTTGACGACGAATGCGTCGCCGTCGAACGAAGAGAACCTGCCCCGCGCGCCCTCGGGCAGAAGCGACGCGTTGAATTCGAGTCGCTGAACCTTCGTCGGCACCGGTGCGGGCCTGACCTCGTTGCGATAAGCGCGAGTCAGACCATCGGGCGTCGTGACGGGTGGTCGCGTCGCTTGGCAGGCCGCCACGAGAGACACCCCCAGAGTCACTACAACGAGCTTCCTGGCCTTCATGCGTGTTTCTCCTTGCCCGTAATAGTGACGGAAGGACTGAAAACGTTTCGGTGGGTCAGCGGGCCCTGTCCCCGAGCCCTCAAAACTGCAAATATCTTTGGGAGAGGGGCGCGGTTCAAGTTGACGACATAGGCGTAGCTACCCGCGGGAACGGCGCATCCCGCCAGCGTGTTATATCCGGTCCCCGATGTCCCGCGTCGAACGCCTCAAGGCGCGCCTCAAGGAAATCCCCGAACGGCCCGGCGTGTACCTGCACAAGAACGCGGCGGGTGAGGTCATCTACGTGGGGAAGGCGCGCAATCTCCGCAACCGCGTCAATTCCTACGTGGTGGGGAAGGGCTCGCGCAGTCATCCGCTGACGAACGCGCTCCTCGGCGAGATCGAAGGCATCGACTTCGTCACGACGAACAATGAGCTCGAGGCCATCCTTCTCGAGAACAATCTCATCAAGGCCCACCAGCCGCGGTACAACATCCTCCTTCGCGACGACAAGAGCTATCCCTATCTGAAGGTCACGATGTCGGAGGACTACCCGCGCGTCGTCTTCACGCGGCGCGTCGACCGCAAGAAGGGCGATCTGTTCTTCGGCCCCTTCTTCGCCGGCACGGCCCGGCGCATCCTGAAGCTCGTGGCCGATCAGTTCAAGCTGCGGAGCTGCGACCTCGACATCGTCGAGGGGAAGAACGCCCTCACCCGTCCCTGCCTCTACTACGACATGCACCAGTGCCTCGGTCCCTGCGTCGTGGGACTGACGACGACGCCCGAGTATCGGGAGATGGTCGACGACGTCGTGCTCTTCCTCACGGGCAAGTCGCGCGAGCTGCAGGAGCGCCTGCGCGAGCGGATGTACCGCGCGGCCGAGGCGGAGAGCTTCGAGGTCGCGACCTACTACCGGGACCTCATTCGCACCGTCGAGCGCATTCAGGCCGAGCAGCAGGTCGCATCGGCGGAAGAGGAGGACATGGACGTCTGGGGCCTGCACGAAGAGGGGACCGACGTCGCGGTGCAGCTCTTCGTCATCCGCGACGGCAGTGTCGTGGATCGGCGCGAGATGTTCTGGGAGAAGGTCGCGGACTATCAGCCGCGGCACTTCCTCTCGGAGATCCTCCAGCGGTACTACCAGGACAATCTCTTCATCCCCCAGGAGATCCTCATTCCGTTCGACGTCGACGACAAGGAGCTGATCGACGCGTGGCTGACGTCGCAGGCGAACCGGAAGACACACGTCCGCCTACCGCAGCGCGGACGCGGGGTCGATCGCATCGAGCTCGCCACGCGCAACGCGCGGCTCTCGCACGAGTCGCGCTTCCGGAAGTCGCAGCAGGACCGCCTCGATGTCGCCGCGCAACGCCTGGGAAGGATCCTCAGCGATGCCGGGGGATGGGCGGAGCGCGAGATCCGGAAGATCGAGTCGTTCGACATCTCCAACATCCAGGGCACGGACTCGGTGGCGGGCATGGTCGTCCTCGATCGGGGGAAGTTCGACAAGAACCAGTACCGCATCTTCAACATCAGGACGGTCATCGGCGCGGACGACTTCCGGTCGATGGCCGAGGCGGTGGACCGGCGGTACCGGCGCATGCTGGAGGAGAAGAAGGACCTACCCGACCTCATCCTCATCGACGGCGGGCGCGGACAGCTCAATGCTGCTCTCGCGGCGCTGAACAAGCTCGGCGTCGATGAGATCCCGATCGCGGGACTGGCGAAGCGCGAGGAGGAGATCTACGTGCCCGACCGCGACGAGCCGATCCGCCTCGACCGCCACGACGTCGCTTTGCAGCTCCTGCAAATGGTCCGCGATGAGACGCATCGTTTCGCCGTCTCCTCACATCGCCGCCGGCGTGCGAAGCGTACCCTCCACAGCGAGCTCGATGACCTCCCCGGCATCGGCGAGAAACGCAAGCGGCTTCTCTTCGAGCGCTTCGGCAGCGTCTCCGCCATCAAGCAGGCGTCGCCACAGGATCTGATCAATGTGCTGGGGAGGAAGGTGGGGCAGGGGCTGTACGACGAATTGCATCACACGTAGCGTGGGTGCAGGCGGACTCCCCGGTGCGCGGAGTCTCAAAGGCTCAAAGTCTCAAAGTCTCAAAGAGCGTGGCAAGCGTACTCTTTGAGACTTTGCGCCTTTGAGACTCTGAGACTTCCCCGCGTGCGATAATCCAACCGGTCCGCATTACGTAGAGTTGAGAAGAAGGGGCGGGGGAATGCTGGAAGGCGAAATCAGCCAGTTCAATCTGATCGAGAGGCTCGTCGAGCTTTGGCGCGAGCAGTTCACGGGCGCGATCCGGTTCGAGAACGACGGCATCATCAAGATCATCTACTTCAAAGGTGGCGACATCCTGTCGGCGAGCACGAACGACCGTGCCGACTCGATCGACGAGATCCTGATGAAGGCGGGGAAGGTCTCCCGCGAGCATGTGAAGCAGGCCCTGGCGCGGCGCAAGGAGTCCGAGACCCTGGGCGACGCGATGCTGAACCTCGGCTACATCACGCGCAAGGAGCTGACCTGGGCGCGGCGCGTTCAGGTCGTCGGGGTCATCCGCTCGATCGCCGCCTGGTCGGCAGGCTCCTTCACGATCGTGGCCGACTACCTTCCTAAACGGGACGAGGGAACGCTGTTTCCGCTGCCCCAGGTGCTCGTCGAGCTGATCGTCACCGAGCAGGACCGCCAGAAGGTCGACCGCGCGCTCGGCGGCGGATCGACCGTCCTCGAGAAGGCGGGCGACTTCCAGGAAGTGTTTGGCCGTCTGGGCCTCAATGAAGACGCCGAGGCGATCGTGGCTCAGGTCGACGGCGTCAAGAGCGCCGAAGAGGTCGCATCCGCCTCAGGACGCGATGCTTTCAACGTCTACAAGCTCCTGCACGCGCTGGCCACGCTCGGCATC
>CAZLGP010000014.1:0-6786 GCA_964558905.1 uncultured Thermoanaerobaculia bacterium
CCGGCCGGTCACCGGCGGGCCGCCGGAGGACCGGCCGGCCAGCGGCCGGCGCGCCGCCTCGCAACTCGCAACTCGCAACTCGCCACCATTCTGATCCTATGCGCCCTCGGGGCCGACGTGCACGCCGCCTCGCGTGTGCGCGCCGTCCGCTCGCCTTCGAATCCCGCGCCCCGGCCGATCGTGATGCTGCTCGAGCCGCCGGATTGCGCGATGACGCCCGTGGCGCCGCTCGCGTGCTCCGACGGCGGGACTTCGCTGGCGAGCAATGAAGTCGAGGCGATCGTCCGCGCCGCCGCGAAAGCGCTATCCGATTCGATGACCATCGCGGTGGTCGATCGCGCCGGACGCGTGCTCGCGCTCTACGAGAAGAGCGGCGCGCCTGCGGCCAACCGCGACCTCGCCGTCGGCGTCGCCCGCACGGCCGCCTTCTTCAGCCACAATCAGGCGCCGCTCTCCTCGCGCACGGTGCGCTTCATCAGCGGCATCCACTTTCCTCCCGGGATCACCAACACGCCCAGTGCCGCGCTGTACGGAATCGAGAACACGAACCGCGGCTGCGACTTCAACGTCGCGTTCAACGCAGGCAAGTGCATCCCGCGGGCACGCGCGTTCAACGGCGCGCGCTGCGACGCCGGCGACCGAAGCGGCTGCGGACCGGGCATCGTCACGGGCAAGCAGATCCCCGCCGACTCCGATCCCGCGAGTGTGAACGCGGGCGGAGTTCCGCTCTACCGCGTAACCGCCAGCGGCGCGCGCGCCACGGACGGCAAGCTTCTCGGCGGCATCGGAGTCGTCGGCGTGAGCGGCGATCCCCAGCGCGCGGAGTATGCCGCCGCCACGGGCGCGTTCGGCGGGCTCCCCTTCGGCATCGTCCCGGTCCCGTTCTATCCGCTTCCGGCTCCGGGCAACGTCTTCATCGACGGCATCCGCCTGCCGTTCCTCGGACCCGATATCCGCCTCACGTTCGCCTCGAGCGGCCTGCCCGACGGTGTGCGCCTCGACGGAGTCAACGGCGGCGCGGATGACGGCACGTTCTTGCTCGCGGCGAGGAACGGCGGCTGTGCGGCCGACGAATACCTCGTCGGCCCGCACCCGGGCGCGGATCTCACCGCGGCCGACGTCGACGCGATCGTCCAGCGCGCGATCACCACCGCCCGGAAGACGCGCGCGGCGATCCGCCTTCCGCTCAACCGCTTCACGCGCATGGTCATCGCCGTCGCCGACACTGACGGGACGATCCTCGCGCTCTACCGCATGCCCGATGCGACGGTCTTCTCCGTCGACGTCTCCGTCGCGAAGTCGCGCAACGTCGTCTACTTCAGCCAGCGTGGCATCGGCACGTTCGTCCCCTCGAATACCGCGGTCACGAACCGAACCATCGCGTTCGGAGCGCAGCCGTTCTTCCCTTCGGGCATCGACTCCGAAGTGCTCGATCCGCGTGAAGGGCCGTGGTACCAGTCGCTGTTCGTCAACGATCTGAACAACGTCTGCACGCAGGGCGATCAGCCGTCGAGCGCGAACCAGAACGGCATCGTCTTCTTCGCCGGCTCGACCCCGCTCTACCGCAACGGCACCCTCGTCGGCGGCCTCGGCGTCAGCGGTGACGGCATCGAGCAGGACGACTACGTCACCTACTTCGCCGCCGGCGAGCTCCTCCCGCCCCAGAACATCTGGGCGGATCGCCTCGTCCTCGACGGCGTGCGCCTGCCGATGTTCAAGTTCCCACGACACCCGGAAGGGGTGGACGAGTGATGTTGCGAAAGGCGTTACCCGTTCCCCGTGACCCGTTGCCCGGGCTGTGTCGCGCAGCTGGAAATCAACGGGCAACGGGCAACGGGTCACGGGCAACGAGGGAGCCGCGATGAACGTCCTTCTCGCGCTCCTCCTTTCCATCACCATCAACGGCGACCCCGTCCTCTACACGACCACCGTGCCCTTCACCGTCAGCGGCACCACCGACGCCGCGCCGGGCACGCCGGTGCGCATCGCCATCGGCGGCGGGAAAGGGGAGACCACCGTCGCGGACGACGGCACGTTCGCGCTCCTCTGGACCGCGCCGCTGGCGACCGGCACGTACGACGTCGAGATCGGGATCGATGGCGAGAAGGCGACGCAGCTCCTGCGCGTGCAGCTTCCCGGGAACGTCATCCGTCAGCCGGGATTCGACCCCGCGCCGCGCTACGCCGACCCGCTTCCGCCCGAGCCATCGCTCCAGGAGATTACCGACCGCTGGCGGATCGTCCCGCCGCCGTACGAGCTCGACGAGAAGTCGAAACATCGCTTCGATCCGTACAACCAGAACATCCTGAAGGGCGACCTGCCCATCCGAGGAACCGAGGACAGCTTCTTCGTCCTGACCGGCATCAGCGACTCCATCGTCGAGTCGCGCACGCTGCCGACGCCGTCCGGCCCCAGCGCCGCGCGCCCGGGGAGCTTCCGCTTCTTCGGCCGCGACGCGCAGGGGATGTTCGTGCAGAACCTGATCGTCTCCGGCGACGTCTTCGAGGGCCTCACCACCTTCCAGCCCGTGCGCCAGCGCTTCAAGGCGACGATCGTGGCGAACCTGAATCACGTACGCGTCGAAGAGAACGCGATCGTCAAGCCGTCCGTGCGCCGCGGGCGCGAGCGCACCAACGCGCGCGTGTCGATCCAGGAGATGTTCTACGAGCGAAAGCTGCGCGACCTCACGCCGAACTACGACTTCCTCTCCATCAGAGCAGGTGTCCAGCCGTTCGTCAGCGACTTCCGCGGCTTCGTCTTCTCCGACACCAACCTCGGCGTGAGGCTCTTCGGCAATTACGCGTCGAACCGCTTCCAGTACAACCTCGCCCTTTTCGAACGGGTCGAGAAGGACACGAACTCTGGCCTGAACATCATCCACGATCTCCGCGACCAACGTGTGGCCGTCGCGAACTTCTACTGGCAGGACTTCATCCGCAAGGGGTTCACCCAGCAGTTCTCGATCCACCACATGCGCGACGACGACTCCGTCAGGTACGACCGCAACGGGAGCCTCGTCCGTCCCGCGCCGATCGGGGAGGCGAAGCCGCACGACATCCAGGCCACGTACATCGGCGCCGCGGGCTTCGGGCACTTCGGCCGCATCAACGTCGATCACGCCCTCTACTTCGTCTTCGGCCGCGATTCGATGAACCCGATCGCCGGTCCCGATCCTCTGCTGCGCGAGGGAGACAGCGTCAACATCCGCGCGGGGATGGCCGCGCTCGAGCTCTCGTACGACCGCGACTGGCTCCGCCCGCGCATCGGCTTCTTCTACGCGACGGGCGACCGCAATCCGAGAGACCGCACCGCGCGCGGCTTTGACTCGATTTATGACGCGCCCGTGTTCGCCGGCGGCGGCTTCTCGTTCTTCAACCGCCTCGGGATCCGTCTCTCGCAGACCGGTGTGGCGCTGGTCGAGCGAGGCAGCCTCCTGCCGTCGCTGCGCAGCAGCAAGGACGAGGGGCAGCCGAACTACGTGAACCCCGGCATCCAGCTGGCGACGATCGGCCTGGACGTCGACGTCACGCCGCGCCTCAAGGCCATCTTCACCGGCAACTACATCCGCCTCGATGCCGTCGAGCCGATCGAGGAACTGCTCTTCCAGGGAGACATCAGTCACGACCTCGGCACGGACCTCAGCGCCGGCGTGCGCTACCGCCCCTTCCTCAGCAACAACGTCGTCGTCGTCGGCGGCCTCGCCACGCTGATCCCGGGCCAGGCCTTCGAAGACATCTACGAAACGAAAGACCCGCTGTACCACGCATTCATGAACGTGATCCTCAGCTTCTAATGTGACTTCTCAATGCTGAGCAACGCGAAGCATCAACGGAGCCCTCACGACCAATGATCCGACGAGCGACCATCGGTGCCATCGCAATCGCGGCCCTCGCCGCAGCGACTCTCCTCGCGCAGAGTGGGGGAGGGCGTGACTCAGCACTCAGCACTCAGAACTCAGCACTCCTGAAGCAAACGCAGTCCGCCGCCGACACCAAGTCCGCCGGCTGCCTGCACTGCCATCAGGGCATCGAGCCGATGCACGCCTCTCCCGCGGTGAAGCTCGGCTGCACCGACTGCCACGGTGGCAACGCGAACACGCGCGTCAAGGAAGAGGCCCACGTCCAGCCCCGCAACAAGGACATCTTCAAGACCAGCGCGAATCCTCCGCGCACCTACACGAAGCTCCTCGAAGAATCCCCTGAATTCGTTAAGTTCATGAACCCCGGCGATCTCCGCGTGGCGAGCGAGACCTGCGGCGGCTGTCATGCCGCACAGACCGCCGCCGTGCCGCGCAGCACGATGACCACGAGCGCGATCTTCTGGTCGGCCGTCGGCTACGCGAACGGTCTGATCGGGCAGAAGCGGGCGTTTCTCGGAGAAAGCTACAACCGCGAAGGCAACCCGCAGATCCTCCTTCCCGCGCAGCCGCCAACCGCCTACCAGATCGCGCGCGGTGCGCTGCCGCAGCTCGTCCCCCTGCCGCGCTGGGAGGTCTTCCAGCCCGGTGAGTACTTCCGCGCCTTCGAGCGGGGCGGCGTCGCGGCCAACACCTTCCCTCCGGAGATCGGCAATCCGAATGTTTTCGATGAGGCGGGCAAGCCCGACATCCGCCTCGGCAATCGCGGACGCGGCACCGGCTCGCGTGTTTCGCCAGGCCTGATCAACCTCCACAAGACCCGCCTCAACGATCCGCATCTCTCTTTCCTGGGTACGAACGAACATCCCGGCGACTACCGGTCCTCGGGATGCACGGCCTGTCACGTCGTCTACGCGAACGATCGCGACCCGCTGCACAGCGGACCGTTCGCCGCGGCGGGACACACCGGCCTCTCCCAGTCCGGCGACAAGTCCATCCCGAAGAACGAGAAGGGCCATCCGATCCGGCACCAGTTGACGCGCTCCGTACCGACGAGCCAGTGCATGTCCTGCCACATGCACCAGCCCAACTCCTTCGTGAACACCTACCTCGGCTACACCATGTGGGACTACGAGTCCGACGCAGAGCTCCTGTGGCCGAAAGAACAGCGTTACCCGACCGAGGCCGAGAAGCGGGAGTCGCTCGACCACAACCCCGAGGGGGCGGCGACGCGCGGGCTCTGGACGAACATCGATTTTCTCGAGAAGGTCTCCAGTCTCAACCCGCAGGCGAAGCACACCCAGTTCGCCGACTATCACGGCCACGGCTGGAACTTCATGGCCGTGTACAAACGCGATCGCAAGGGAAACCTCCTCGACGCGAACGACGAGGTCGTCGCGTTCGATGATCCCGAGAAATTCAAGAAGGCCGTGCACCTCAGGGACATCCACCTCGAGAAGGGGATGCACTGCAGCGATTGTCATTTCTCGCAGGACGAGCATGGCAACGGCCAGATCTACGGCGAGTACGGCAACAACATCGAGATCGAGTGCCAGGACTGCCACGGCACGACCACCGCGTACACCAACCTCCGCACGTCCGGTCCCGCGGCCCCTCCCGGCGGCAACGACTTGCGCCTCGGCACGACGCCGTTCGGCAAGCGGCGCTTCGCGTGGCTCCCGACCGGGAAGCTCATGCAGCGCTCGATGGTGAACCCCGGCATGGAGTGGGAAGTGAAGCAGGTGAAGGACACCATCACCGCCGGCCACCCCAACTACAACAACCGCTCGCACGCGGCGAAGGCCATCCAGCCGCACAACGCGACTCTGACCTGCTACGCGTGTCACACCTCGTGGATGACCTCGTGCTCCGGCTGCCACCTGCCGCAGGAACAGAACGTCGCCAGCCCGATGCAGCACTACGAGGGGACGACCGCGCGCAACTACGCGTCGTACAACCCTCAGGTCATCCGCACCGACGCGTTCATGCTCGGCGTCAACTCGAAGATCAAGGGCGCCAAGCTCGCGCCCGTGCGCTCGTCGAGCGCCCTCGTCATCAGCTCGACCAATCAGCAGCGGCAGCGGATCTACATCCAGCAACCGCCCATCGCGGCGTCCGGTTACAGCAGCCAGGCCTTCAACCCGCACGTGCCGCACACCGTCCGCAGCCGCGAGACGCAGAGCTGCGGCAGTTGCCATGTCACCCAGCAGAACGACAACAACGCCTGGATGGCCCAGCTCCTCCTGCAGGGGACGAACTTCGTCAACTTCATCGGCCGGTTCGCCTACGTCGCCACCGGTCACGACGGCTTCGAGGCCGTCGCCGTGACCGAGTGGGACGAGCCTCAGGCCGTGATCGGCTCCTCGCTGCACAAGGTCGTCTATCCCGACTTCTACGCGAAGCACGAGAAGAGTGGGAAAGAGCTCGAGGTCGCGTATCACCACCACGCCCACGACGCGCGCAGCATCCAGCTTCGCGGCGAGTATGTCTTCATCGCGAACGGCGCGCACGGCTTCGAGGTCTACGACGTGGCCAACGTCGACAACAAGGACCAATCCGAGCGCATCCTCAGCGCACCGTTCTCCCCATTCGGCCAGCGGACGTATGTGAAGACGAAGTTCGCTGCCGCCGTCGCCCTGCCGACGACGATGCCGATGGATCCGCTGCGCAAGACCCAGTTCATCCCCGAGAACGAAGAGCAGCCCATCCATCCGCTCTACCGCTACGCCTACATCGCCGATCGCGAGGAAGGGTTGATCCTCGTCGACGTCACGACGCTGACCGACGGAAACCCGTCGAACAACTTCTTCACGCGTGCGCTGACGTTCAATCCCAACGTGGCAATGAGTGGTGCCGGCGCCCGGCCGGCCGTTCCGCCGGCCCCTGGCCGGCCGGCCGCCGAGGCGGCGGCGTCACGGCCGGCGGGACGC
>CAZLGP010000015.1:0-20518 GCA_964558905.1 uncultured Thermoanaerobaculia bacterium
CGCAACCTGCGCACGGGCAACCAGTTCGAGCACCGCTTCCGCTCGCAGGACCCGATCGAGCCGGCCTACATCACGCAGCACGAGATGGAGTACCTCTACTCCGACGGCCATGCTCATCACTTCATGAACACCGAGAACTTCGAGCAGGTCGAGATCAGCGAGGACGACCTCGGCGACGCCGCCTCGTGGCTCGCCGCCGGCCTGAAGCTCCAGGTGCAGTTTCACGAGTCGCGGCCGATCGGCGTGGAGCTGCCGAAGACCATCAAGGCCAGGATCGCCAGCACCGAACCGATGGTCAAGAGCTCGACGGCGTCGGCGTCGTACAAGCCGGCCACCCTCGAGAACGGAGTGGTGGTGCAGGTGCCGCCCTTCGTGACGGACGGCGAGGAGATCGTCGTCGACCCGACCGACAACCGCTACATCGAGCGGGCCGCCAAAAGATAGGCGTTCGTCGTCAGGCCTTAGGCGTTAGTCTTTGCGGCTGAATGGCCAGCGTTCATTTTCTCTGTTTGAAGTGCGAGACGCGACTCGGTCGTGTCGCTGGTGAACCTTCCCAGTCTTGCGAGCGTTGCGGGCAGCCCGCGGAGGTCGTCGCGCCAGCTGCCGGCTCGATCATCACGAGCTGCGCGGCGTGCGGGCACGATCAGCTCTACTTCAACAAGGACTTCAACCGCACGACGGGAATCGCGCTGGTCGCCGTCGGCGCCGTCTTCGTCCCCTGGACCTACGGCCTCTCCCTCCTCGGTGTGACGATCCTCGACTACATCGTCTGGCGCATGGTCAAGGACGTGATCGTCTGCTACCAGTGCCAGGCCGTGCATCGAGGCTATCCGCCGAATCCGGAGATCAAGCCGTTCGACCTCGTCGTGCACGATCGGCATGTCTACGGCGCGGCACCGCCCGGAGCCGAGGAAGGCCACTGAGCCGCTCTGCGTAACTCTGTGTACTCTGTGACTCTGTGGTTGCCTTTCGACCGGGAGATCACCACAGAGTCACAGAGATACACAGAGTCACACCATCGCCTCCGAGCCGATCTCCGGATGCGCGCGCACGAACTCCACGAGGCGCGGCGCGTAGTCGCGAAGCTCCGGCGCGACGATGCCGGCCGCGGCGAGGTCCGCGGTCGCATTGCGCGTGTCGTACGACGTCGGGTGCACGAAGTAGTCGACCGCCGCGGCGGGGATGCGCATCAGGCGATAGACGCCCGGCACGGTCCGCAATGCGCCCTTGGCCATCCCCTTCGTCATCGGAATGCGGAGCACCGTGCGATGCGTCGCCGCGGCGATCACATCGATGGTCTCGTCCACCGTCATCGGCCGCGGATCGGCGAGCGCGTACGTCTTCCCCACGTTCGTGGTGAGGCCGCTCAGGTGGGTCAGCGCGCCGATGACGAAGTCGCGCGGAATGACGTTGAATCGATAGCGCGAGGGACGCCCGACGACCGGCAGGACCGCGAGGCGCGGCTGGCGTAGGAGCCACCGGATCACGACGTACGGTCCGTCGAACTTCTGCGTCGCGCCGCTCCGACTATCGCCCACGACGACCGACGGCCGGTAGACGGTCGACGGAATGCGGTCCATCCGCTTCCGCACCTCGACTTCGGCGAGATGCTTCGTCTCCTCGTAGTAGTTGTTGAAGGTCTGGTCCTTCTCCAGATCCTCCTCCGTGAAGACGCCGGGGTGACGGCCGCTCACGTAGCAGGTGCTGACGTAATGCAGGCGATCGAGCCGCGAGGCGCGCTCGGCGAGATCGAGCACGCGCTGCGTGCCGGTGACGTTGACGCGCATGCCGACGTCGCGCGGGACGGAAAGGTCGTAGACGGCGGCGAGGTGATAGATCTCGCGCACGCCGGCGACGTCGATGGAATCGAGAGACTGCGTGAGATCGCCGTCGACGAAGTGGATCCGATTCGCGAGCGCCGGATGCAGTTTCACGAGTTGCTGCGCCCGCTCTTCGGCGAGAGGCCGGAACTTCGGCTGCACGAGGCACACCGCGTCGTGATCGGTACGCAGGACCACCCGCGGCAACAACTCGGACCCGAGAAAGCCGGGGAAGCCGGTGAAGAAGATGGAGGACACGGGGGGATTGTAGTGCTGGGTCCTCAGTCCTCAGTCCGGGGTGCTGGGTGCTGAGTGCTGGGTGCTGGGTGCTGGGTCGAGGGCGGGCAGGACTCAGGACTCAGGACTCAGGACTCGCACTCAGCACTCGTACCACCCCCACCAACCCCTCCACGACGGCCGCCATCCGCTCATAGTCGAGGGTCTCCGGCGTGTCGCCGGCGGTGTGGTAGTGCGGATTGCGATAGAGCGCGGTGTCGGTGACCATCAGCGCGGGCCAGCCGAACTGCCAGAACGACCATTGGTCGGACCATCCGGTCTGCGGGATGAGCTCCGGAAGAACGGCGGCCTGCGCGGGGAAGCTGCTGCTCGCGCGGAATGCCTTCACGCACTGGCTGACCAGAGTGCGCGATCCGAGGTTGCCGACGAAGCCGATGAAGTTCGCGGTGTCGGGATAGAGCGCCGCCAGCGGGGGCGGGTACTGCTGCGAGCCCGGCCCAGGATCGTAGTAGCCGAGCATCTCCAGGCTCAGCGCGGCGACGATGCGCTCGTCGCGCTCCTTGCAGCGGCGCGCGTAGACGTAGCTGCCCATCGTGCCGGTCTGAAAGTGCGGAGGCTCTTCGTTCGTCCAGGCGACGAAGCGAAGCGTGCGCGCCGGTTTCGCGTTCACGAAGCGCCGCGCGAGCGCGAGCATCCCCGCCACGCCACTCGCGTTGTCGTCCGCGCCGGGCGATTCGTCGACCGAGTCGTAGTGCGCGCCGACGATCACGATCTCCTCCGGGCGCGTGCTGCCCCGGATCTCGACGACGAGGTTCTCCACCCTCACGCCCTCGGCGACGTACGGCTGTCGCTCGACCGCGTATCCCGCGAATGCCTTCTCGATGAAGTCAGCGGCGGCAGCGAGGTTCTCGGGCACGAACGTGTTCCGCGGCCCGATGGCGCAGAGCGCCTCGACGTCGCGGCGCAGTTCCGTCGCCAGAGGCGGGTTCCGCGTCGCCATCCACTCGCCGCTCCCTCTGCCGCGGCGCAGCCACACGACCACCGCGATCAGCAGCAGAAGCGCGACGACTCCCGCTACGGCCGCTGTTCCCCTCGGACTCATCCACACCATTGTCGCAGCCCTGACGTGCCGCGTCGCAACGGCCGCGTGCGACTTCGCGGGACACACATCGCATGGCGCTCTGTGCGCACACTAGCCCGCATTTCTCACAGCCTTTCGTCGCAGCAGAAGGGCTGTGAGAAATGCGGGCTAGGCGATCGAGTGCTGAGGACACCTTGTTTCTGCCGCGCAGACTAACTGGCGACTGGCCACCGGCCACTGGCGACCGGCCAATGCCTACGAATAACGGATTAGCGCTCCGGTCTTGGATCGGCCATTGCTCTGCACCGAAGCGTCATGCGAACCTCATTCTTACTCCTCGCGTTCTTTCTCGCCGTCACCTCCTTCGCGCAGCAGTCCGACGATCTGATCGTTCCGCGCTCTGCGGCGCCGGACGTCGTCGTCCCGGTCACCGGCAACGCCGCGGGAGCGAACGACACGCATTTCCGCACCGAGGTCAACATCATCAGTCTGCGCAACGCCGATCAGCGCGTTGCGCTGTTCTGGCTGCCGCAGGGCTCCAGCGGGAGCGGCCAGTCCGTGGGCACGCTCGAACTGCGACCGCTGAGCGGATTCGCCTCCGAGGATTTCGTCGGCGAGGTTCTTGGCCGCACCGGGCTCGGCGCGATCCGGTTCCAGGCCGTCCACGCCGACGGGACGTCCGATGCGAACGGACTGTTGCACGTGACCTCGCGCATCTGGACGCCGCGTCCCGACGGCGGGGCCGGGACGATGTCGCAGACGTTCCCCGCGATCATCCGCGGAGAGTCCGCTCCGACGATCCTCAAGGCGATCTTCGGCTTGCGCCGCGGCGCGCAGTACCGGCTGAACGCAGGCGTCATGAACCCCGCGTCGACGACGCAGCGGTTCCGGATCACGGCTCACATCAGCGGTACCGCCGGCACCGACACGCAGGCGGTGGACATCGACGTCCTTCCGCGCTCGATCCACCAGATCCTCGTGCCCGGAACGTCCTCCGGAACGGTGCAGGTCCTGATCGAGAACGTCACCGGAACGGCGGGCGAATGGCATGGGTGGGCGTCGTCGATCGACAACGAGTCGGGCGACGCCTGGTCGCAGATCGCCTTCTCGGGGAACTAGTGTCGTGTCCAGGTGCTTCGATGAGGTGTCATCCTGAGCCGCGTAGACGGCGAAGGACCTTCTCCGTTGCTTGCTGGAAGCTCCTTCGCTGTCTACGCACCTATAAAGGATGACAACGGTTTCTGCCGGCCGTGCCGGCCAGGTGGTGGCGCGGTACACTCCCCGTATGCAGACCGTCCGTATTGGGATTCTCGGCTCGGGGGACGTCGGCCGTGCGCTCGCAGCCGGTTTCGCCGCTCTCGGCCATGACGTGAAGATCGGGTCGCGCGATCCGGGGAAGCTCGTGGAGTGGGCGGAGACGGCGGGCCCGCACGTCTCGACCGGGACGTTCGCCGAAGCCGCCCGCTTCGGCGACATCCTCATCCTCGCCACACTCGGCGTCGCAACCGAGGATGCGATCCGCCTCGCGGGCATCGACGCCTTCGACGGCAAGGTCGTGATCGACACCACCAATCCTCTGGACTTCAGCAAGGAGGGGTCGCCGAGCCTGACCATCGGCCACACCGATTCCCTTGGAGAGGTCATCCAGCGTCTCCTTCCGAGGGCACGTGTGGTCAAGGCGTTCAACACCGTGGGCAATGCGCTGATGGTCAACCCCGAGGTGGAGGGAGGGCCGCCGGACATGTTCCTCTGCGGGAACGACGAGGACGCGAAGACGATCGTGACGCAGATCTGCAAACATTTCGGCTGGGAGGCGATTGATACCGGGGGCATCGAGTCGTCCCGCCATCTCGAGCCGATGTGCCTGGTCTGGGTCATCCACGGTGTCCGCTCCGGGACGTGGACGCACGCGTTCAAGTTCCTGCACCGCTGAGAAAGCCCCTCGTGTAAGAAACTCGGCCACAGTTTGTCGGTTTCTCACCGAAGTCGGCGGCGCGCCCCTTGCAGCCGAGGCCCGTTCAGTGTTCATCTAGAAGCCGAGGTGTCTATGCGAGCTGTCGTTCGTTTCGTCCTTTTCTCGTGGGTCGTCCTCCTCCTCGTCCCGGTGACCGAAGGGCAGTACTTCGGCCGCAACAAAGTGCAGTGGGAGTCTTTCGACTTCAAGGTCCTCCAGACCGAGCACTTCGACATCTATTACTACGATCAGGAAGCGGACGTCGTGCACGACATCGCACGCATGTCCGAGCGGTGGTACGCGAGGCTCTCGCGGGTGTTCAACCACTCGTTCCGCAAGAAGCCGATCGTTCTCTACGCGAACTCCGCCGACTTCCACCAGACCACGACCACCGGCGGTCAGCTGGGCGAGGGCACGGGAGGCTTCACCGACGCGTTCATGAACCGCGTCGTGCTGCCGCTGACCGGCGACTACGCGCAGAACGACCACGTGCTCGGCCACGAGATGGTGCACGTGTTCCAGTACGACATCGCCGCGACCGCGAACCAGAACCGGCGCCGCTTCGTCCTCGAAGCGCTGCCGCTGTGGATCATCGAAGGCATGGCCGAGTACTTCTCGAAGGGCCGCGTCGATCCGCTGACGTCGATGTGGATCCGCGATGCCACGATCCACGACCGCATGCCGAACCTGAATGAGCTCACGCGCGACCGACGCTACTTCCCCTATCGCTACGGCCAGGCCCTCATGGCCTACATCGGCGCGCGCTTCGGCGATGAAGCGGTCGTACGGTACTTCCACGCCGCAGGCGTGGTCGGCCCTCAGGATGCGGTCGAGCGGGCCCTCGGGATCTCGCACAAGCAGCTCTTCGCCGACTGGGCGGAGTCGTCGCGCGAGCTGTACGGCCCGATCGTGGCGGCGCGCACGGCCGAGTTGGCGGGACCACTCGTCGGCCGCAAACCCGACCCACCGCCGGCCGAGCCCGCGGCCAATGAGAAGGAGCGGCGGCGCCGTCGCCGCCGCCAGGGCTCGACGGAGTTGAACGTCGGTCCCGCGCTGAGTCCCGACGGCCGGTACATCGCCTTCCTCTCCGCGCGCGAGCTCTTCTCGATCGATCTCTTCCTTGCGGATGCAAAGACGGGCAAGATCATTCGCAAGCTCGTCTCTTCCGGCCGCGATCCTCACTTCGAGTCGCTGCGCTTCATCGAGTCCGCAGGCGCATGGTCGCCGGACAGTCGCCGCATCGCGTTCATCACGTTCTCTCGCGGTGACAACTTCCTCTCCTTCGTCGACGTCGAGACCCGCCGCACCGAACATCTGAAGGTGCCGGGCCTCGAGGCGATCATCAACGTCGCCTGGTCGCCGGATGGTCGGACGATTGCGCTCGCGGGCCAGACCACCGGCGTGAGCGACCTGTTCCTCTACGACGTCGAGTCGAAGCAGGTGCGTCGCCTCACCGCCGACAAGTACGCCGACCTTCAGCCGTCGTTCTCTCCCGACGGCAAGACCATCGTCTTCGCCACGGACCGCGGCGCGGACACGATCCTCGAGCAACTCCAGTTCACGAACATGCGCCTCGCGACGATCGACGTCGCGACCGGGCAGGTCCGCGAGATCAGCGCCTTCCCGGGCGCGAAGCACATCAACCCGCAATGGGGTGCGGACGGCAACTCGATCTACTTCATCTCCAATCCCGAGGGCATTCCGGACATCTATCGCATCACCGTTCCGGAAGGAGAGCTCTCCCGCGTGACCATGGTCGACAGCGGCGTGGCCGGCATCACCGACATGTCGCCGGCGCTGACCGTGGCGTCCCGCACGGGCGAGATCGCCTTCTCGCTGTACGAGGACGACAACTACAACCTCTACACGCTGCCGGCCGGAACGGCCGGTACGCCCATCGAGGCGGCGCCGGCGCTGGCGGAGAACACGGCGCCTCGCGCGGCGCTGCTGCCGCCGCTCCGCGGAACGGGCTCCGAGATCACCGCGTATCTCCTGCGTCCGGAGGAAGGTCTCCCGCCGGCCTCGGCGACGTTCCAGGAGCGCGACTACAGCGCCAATCTGCGCCTGGCCTACCTCGGACCTCCCACGCTCGGCGTCGGCATCAACGAGTTCGGCGCCGGCGCGGGCGGCAGCCTCACGGCCTACTTCAGCGACATCCTCGGCCGGCACAACGTCGGCTTCACGTTCCAGGGCGGGGGAGGCTCGGGAACATCGAGTCTCGCCGAGCAGCTCGGCGGCGAGCTGTTCTATCTGAATCAGACCCGCCGCCTGAACTGGGGTGCCGATCTGGTGCACATCCCGATCGTGTACGGCGCGGCCGGCTACCTCGGGAGGAACGAAATCGGACAGGACGTGTACGTCCAGGATCGCGAGATCCAGCTCATCACGGACCTCACCGGTCTCGCCCACTATCCGCTCAGCACGACCCGGCGCATCGAAGGGGCGATCGGCGCGGAGCGCTATTCGTACAAGGTCGAACGGGAGTTTTACCTGGTCGAGAACGGCCGCGTCGTCGATCGCGAGCGCCAGCGGCTCGTCGATCCCATCGAGTGGAATTTCACGAAGGCCTCGACGGCATTCGTCGGCGACAGCTCGCTCTACGGGTTCATCTCCCCGATCAACGGCACGCGCTATCGGTACGAGATCGAGGCCCTGCGCGGCGACCTGAATTTCCAGACCGCCCTCGCGGACTGGCGGCGCTACTTCTTTTTCCGTCCGATGACCCTCGCCCTCCGCGGCCTGCACTACGGGCGCTACGGCGGCCAGAGCGACGAGATCGCTCAGCTGAGCCCTCTGTACCTCGGCCGCGGCTCGATGATGCGCGGGTATGACCCGTACTCGATCGACGCCGTCGAATGCCCGGCGAATCAGAACTCCTGCCCGGTCTTCGACCGTCTCATCGGCTCGCGCATCGCTCACGCCAGTATCGAGCTCCGCGCGCCGCTCCTCGGCACGCGCGAGTTCGGCTTGATCAACGCCGCGTTCCTGCCGACGGAGATCTACGCGTTCGGCGATGCCGGCGCCGCCTGGAGCGCAGGGGACGATGTGAACTGGAAGTACGCCACGGACACGGACGAGCGCGTACCGGTCTTCAGCGTCGGCCTCGGTGTGCGCATTCTCCTCAGCTACATCCCCATCGAGTTCTTCGCCGCGAAGCCGTTCCAGCGTCCCGACGAAGAGATCGTGTACGGCTTCAACATCGCACCGGGCTGGTAGTGCATTTCACGAAAGCTGAATTCGAGCGCCTCGTCGAAGAGGCGCTCGAAAGCCTCCCTCCGCAGTTTGCGGATCTGCTGGACAACGTGGCGGTCGTCGTCGAGGAGGAGCCGAGCGACGACGACCTCGACGCGCTCGAGGATTCCGAGGGGGACTCCGAGCTCCTCGGCATCTACCGCGGCGTCGCGCTCACCCACCGCAGCCACGACATGCTCCCGATGCTCCCCGATCAGATCGCGATCTTTCGCGGGCCGATCCTGCGCGTCGCCCGCAATCGCCGCGACGCCGTGCACGAGATCCGGGATACGGTCATCCACGAGCTCGGACACTTCTTCGGCCTGGGCGACGAGGACATGGCGTTTTAGGACGATAGGACGAATAGGACCTATAGGACGTATAGGACGTATAGGGAGCGGTCCACCTATTCGTCCTATACGTCCTATTCGTCCCATACGTCCTATCGGCTCCCTATTTGATCTTCACCAGCTCCACGTCGAACACCAGCATCCCCTGGGGCTTGGTCTTGTCGTTGCCGTAGGCGAGCTTGGCCGGGATCCAGAAGCGCGTCTTCTCGCCTTCCACCATGAGCTGCAGGCCTTCGGTCCAGCCTTTGATCACGGCGTCGAGGGGAAACTGTGCGGGTTGTCCGCGAAGGACCGAGCTGTCGAACATGCGGCCGTCCGTCGTCCAGCCGCTGTAGTGGACTTCGACCGTGCTGCGACGCTTCGGGTGCTCGGTCCCGGTGCCGGGGCGGAGGACTTTGTACGCGAGGCCGGACTCGGTGACCGTCGCATCGGCAGGCGGCGCGGCGATGTCGTCGGGCGTGACGGGGGGCTCGACGATCTCGACGATCTCCGTGTCGATCACGAGCCCCTGATCGACCTTGCCGCCGTTCAGCTCCCGCGGGATCCACGCGCGGCGCGTTTCGCCGACGACCATCTGCTGCGCGGCCTGCCCCCATCCCGGAATCATGTTCGCGACCGGAAGGAAGACGCTCTTCGGTGCGGCCACATGCTGCACGAGGGTGCCGTCGGACTTCCAGACCGTGTACCGCACGCGCAGAAGGCCGTCCTCCCCGGGCTTGACCGTGCCGGTGCCTTCCGTGAGCCGTTTCGTGATCAGGCCGTTCTCGGCGCGCTCGGCGTCCGCGGGTGGGCTGATGAGATCGGCTGGCGGCGCCGGCTTCTCCACGGCAAAGAGTGGCAGGGAGAGGAGGGCCAAGGCGAAGAGGCGTCGGAGCATAGCCTCGCATTGTAGCGGGGAGCGCCAGCAGCCGGGCCGGCGGCGTTCCCACACGGACCACCGCGAATCGCGATGCGGGTGGCGCAGAGGGACCGGATCGAACGACCGCCGGGGTCCCGCCGGCTGAACGCGCGCTTCCCGCGCGCGCTCGGGAG
Source organism: uncultured Thermoanaerobaculia bacterium (assembly GCA_964558905.1). Classification (GTDB taxonomy): domain Bacteria; phylum Acidobacteriota; class Thermoanaerobaculia; order Gp7-AA8; family Gp7-AA8; genus QHVT01. Next base: position 9,706 of record CAZLGP010000015.1, read on the forward strand.
CAACGGCCCAGCACTCCTCAATCCCGCGGGATGTGGAAGGGCGGCTCGTCGTCCGAGGCCGCGGTCCACTCCGCCCGCTCGTCATCCGGGACGTGCAACGGGTCGTCGTCGTCGAGATCGGTGCGAATGTCTTCCATGAAATCCTCCCACGTTGCTGCTGGCTTCCGCCATGGCGTCAGCGTGTTCGATCTCAGCGAGACTCCTGCCAGAGCCAACAAACGACCGGCTGTCAGCAGTTAGCTGCTAGGTGTGAAACCGATACTGCAGCGCGCGACGGATCTCGTCCTGCTCCTGAGACTCGCCGGCGCCAAGGGGCTTCGAGATCTCGATCGGCTTGTGGTCGGGATTCGTGAAGGTGATGACGCAGTAGTCGGCGCCCGGCGGCTCGACGACGTCGGCGATCTCCGCGCCGGCGAGTCCCAGCTCTTCCATCGCCTCACGGGCCATTCGGCGAATGCGGTCCTCGAAGTCGGTCATGGTCTCCCGTCTCTTCCGTAGCCCCGAGCGATGTCGAGGGGCCAAGTGAGCACCTGCGCTGAGTGATCCCACAGGCCGGGCGCACATGCAGCGAGCTTCGTGCCCACTCGCCGTTGCTGCTAGTGCTGCTTCAAGTATGAAGCAGCACTAGCCCGGGGCCCCTCGGCCTCGCTCGGGGCTACGGATTGGGGAGTCACACCGCGAACAAAAGCACCGCGCCGAGCCCAGCCACCACCACCCCCGCGATCGTCAGCACGAGGGCGTGTCCGCGCTTCAGCCCCGATGTCAGCGGCGCGAACAGGGCGCGGAAGGGGCGCATCAACATCGCGAACAAGCCGGAGAGCACGATCCACCACGCGCCCGTCGCCATCGAGAGAGCGCCGAGGAAGAGGCGCCCGCGCTCCCAGCCGGTCTCGTAGCCGAAGCCGAGCTCGCGCAGGCCGACCTCGCTGAGGATCGCCCCGAATGCGCCGGCGGGCGCGAGCAGCGCCCCCGCACCCACGAGCAGCAGCGCGAACACGATCGGCGGCAGCACCAGCCACTTGCGCGCTCCGAGCGTTTCGCCGCGCTCGTCCATCAGGGCCACGTACGCGCGGCTGAGCAGGAAGGCCGGCACGAGCAACAGGATTCCTCCGGCCGGGAACGTCACCACCATGACGACCGTGAATGCCAGCGACGCATAGGCCAGCCGCCAATCCTCGGGACCTGCGATCACTCGATCCACCGCTTTCCTCCAGAAGGGTCGTTCGTCGTCCGGGAGCCAGCGCTCGGGCGGCCCGAGCTGCTCGAGCACCGTCCCGAGCCGCTCCGGCCCCACGGGCAGCGGTGCTCCCGCCAGAGCCAGCTCCACGTGCTCGATCACGTTCTGCTCGACTTCGTCCGGCTCGACGGAACGGCTGCCACGCAGCGATGCGCGCATCCGCTGCAGATACTCCTCGAAACTCCGCTTCGCATCGGGCGTCAGGTCGATCATCGTGCCCGCTCCTTTCGCAACTGGCCGATTGCACCGTGAAGGCTCGCCCAGTGCTCGTTCATCCGCCGCAGCTCCTCGCGGCCGCGCGGCGTGAGCCTGTAGTACTTACGGGGCGGGCCGGAGGAAGATTCTTCGATGTAGCTCTCGACGTAGCGCTCGTTCCGCAGCCGGCTGAGGATCGGGTAGACCGTCCCCTCGTTGATCACCAGGCTGTCGGCATCGCCGAGGCGGCGGACGATGTCATAGCCGTAGAGCGGACCGGAGCCGAGCGTGTTGAGGATCGCCAGCTCGAGAAGACCTTTGCGGAGCTGGGTCGTCCAGTTGATGAAGAACGTGTCGCTCATCTGCATGACAATGTAGTGTCACGCAAGGTACCTGTCAATGCTATGTAGTGTTACAAAAAAAAGTTGGCGGTTGACAGTTGGCGGGAGGCGGGAGGCGGGAGGCCACCACCCAACCACGGGTGGTGCGGGTCTCTCCCGCCAACCGTCAACCGCCAACCGCCAACCGATCCATCACTGCACCGCGGCCGTCTTCGCGCAGTGCTCGTCGAAGGCGGCGGTCAGCTCGCTGGCGATGTCGTGCGCCTGGCGTCCTTCGATCTGCCAGCGCTCGAACATCTTCACGACCTGCCCGTCCTTGAGCAGGGCGATCGACGGAGACGACGGCCGGAAGCCGGCGAAGTACTCGCGCGCGCGTGCCGTCGCGTCTCGATCGTTGCCGGCAAAAACGGTGATCATCTTGTCCGGCAGCGTGCCATGCTCGAGAGCCATGCCCACGGCCGGGCGGGCCATGCCCGCCGCGCAGCCGCAGACGGAGTTGACGACGACGAGCACCGTCCCCTTCTTCTCGCCCAGCACCGCGTCCACCTCGGCGGCGCTCCGCGTCTCCTGAATTCCGAGCCGCGTCAGCTCCTGCCGCATCGGCGCGACCATCATTTCATCGTACATGTCGACATCCTCCCTGGCCGGATCATAACGCAGAGGATCGCACGCTCATGCCCGGGCCGGAGACGGAGCGCAGGGGGCAGAAGGCAGAAGGCAGAAGACAGAAGGCAGAAGACCATCTCTCAACTCTGCCCTCGCTGTCTCTGCGCTCCGCCTTGCGCTCTGCGCTCCGTTCGAGACTCTGCGTCGCGACGCCTGAGCTGCCACTCCGCTTCCCGCAGCCGGGCGATGATCGACTCCGCCGCCTGCGCGACGGCGCGGGCCATCGGGATCGCGCAATGCGAGGCGCTCCAGCTACCGGCGGAACGCCGCCTCGTCGCCGGACATCCAGGGCGACCATCAGCACTTCACGTGAATCCTCAGGAGCGCGTGCTCCGGCCGAGCGTTTCACTTTTCTGATTGCCTTCTATGCGATAACAGCATAAGTTATCTTGTAGTAATCAGGAGGGTCCATGAAACGCATCACCGGTCTCCTCGTCCTCTCTCTGTCCATCGTCGTACCGATTTTCGCCCGCGTGATCTCGTACGCTCCGTACACCAGCCGCGTGGCGCTGCCGTCGTTCCAGGACCGCACGTCGCGCCACTTCGTTCTGATCGAAGCGAAGCCCGAGCACTTCCTTTCCTCGGCGTTTCGTGAGGTCGTGCTCTACGACTCGAGCGGCACGGAGGAGCCGCGAGTGATCACGCCGAGCGCGGGTGTGTGGGAGCAGACGGCGCTCTTTCAGAAGGACGGCGGCACGCCGGTGATCCTGGCGCTCAAGTGGGGCTCTGTCGTCGTCAGCGAAGGCGGAACGAACTGGCGTGAAGTCCAGGGCTTCGGTGCGGTTCAGCCCTCCCCGGTTCTGGACGTGGACACGGGGGGCCCGTTCGCGAACGGCCTCTTCGCGCCGATCGTGCTCGGGAACGAGGCGTGGCCATTCGTCGTGTCGCTTCGCAACGGCGTGTGGGCAATCAGCCGCACCGGAGATGCCCAGCGACTGTTGCAGGCGAACGATGGGCGTGTCATCGGACGCAACGCAGCCGGCGACCGGTTCCTCGTTCAATCGGGGAAGACCATCTGGACCGCAACCCTCGACGGCACGCTCACGAAGACCGCCGATCTCGCGCTGAGTGGCACCTGCGCCGGCTGGATCACGTCGAATGGCACGGCCTATCTCGAGCAACTCCGCTGGGATGGCCGGACGCTCTACATGAGTGGCGGCACGTCGCCGGAGCTGGTCGCGAGCGGGTCTCCTATCGTCGCGTCAGACACGGGGCCGGTTCCGCTGCGCCTCTTTGCGGTGCCGACGCACGACTACGAGGGTGCCTGGATCGTGAAGCGTGGGCCGGAGATCCCGACGACGCTCTCGCGCCACACCCCGTCCACGGGCCTTCAGACGATGTGGAGCGACGACGACGGACCGCAGGTCGAGGCGCTCATCGCCGGCGCCTCCGGAGAGACCGTGCTCATTCAGGTGCACCGGGAGCGCGAGAGCGCCGAGCTCTCGAGACCCTTCATCGATCCCGCCCTGGCGGTGTGGCGCGTCGGCCAGCCTGCGCCGCGCGCGTATGACGAGCTGTATCTGAACGAGCAATGGAACAAAGGCTTCGTGATCGTCGATGCCGACGAGCTCGAAAGCGGCGCCACGTTCGTCTTCAATTCCGGGTTCAAGGAGCTCCCCGCGCCGGTGAGTCGCGTGTCCGCACCGATCGGGGGAGGCGGCGACGTGGTCCAGGAGTGGGGCGTCGTCCGCGGATCGCTCCAGCAGCGCCTCGTGTTGCCCGGCGTCGCACGTCTCCGCGGCGCGTATGAATCGTTCTGGCAGACCGACGTCACGGTCTACAACCCGCTTCCCGAGACGCAGCGGGTGGAGGTGCGCTTTGTGCCGCTCGGACGGGAGAGCACCGTGAGCGCGACGCTGACGCTCGAGCCGCTCGAGATCCGGGCGATTCCTGACGTTCTCCAGTCGCTCTTCCTCATCGACGCGGGCGGCGGGACGCTGCACCTTCTGGCGGAGGTCGGCGTCAACGCCACGGCGCGCACATACAGCCGGAAAGGGGAGGGGACGTACGGCTTCGGCATGCACGCCATCGATTTCTTCAACGCCTCGGGCCCTCGATTCTCACTGACGTTCTCCGGCGCCTTCCCCGGAGAGAACTTCCGCACGAACGTTTTCCTCACCGACACGTCGGGACGCGGCACACACGCGAATCTGCGCACGGTCAACGCGTGGATCTCGGATGAGATCGCGGCGAGCTTCGGGACGCTCCCCTCGGGGACGATGCAGTCGACCGTTGCCTCGCCCGCCGGGCTGCACGAGGACGATGGCGTGACTCTGATCGTGGAGCCGACGCGCGGCACCGCCATCGCCACAGTCGTCGCGATCGACAACCGATCGAACGATCCGACGTGGTTCCCGCCTGACGTTCCCGGCACCGTTCCCCGCGCGATCCCGGTGATTGGCCATCTCGAGGGTGCTTACGGTGCGCAGTTCCGCACGGATCTCTATCTTCACAACCCGCGCGAGGGCACGCGATGGCTGATCCTGACCGCGAGGAAGTCGGATGAGCCTTGGCGCCAATACGTCGAGTGGGTGCGCCTCAACGGGCGCGAGACGCGGGTCGTCCGCGATGCGCTGAGAACGCTGTTCGGACTCACGGGCGTGGCGCGGCTTCGCTACTCGAGCCCCGAGGATCAGCCGGGCGAGGGCGTGCGCGTCACGTCGCGTACGTATACGGTCGATGCGAACGGCGCGACGTATGGCTGCCTCGTGCCTCCGTTGAACGGCTTCCAGATCGGCACCCTCGGCGATCGCCTGGAGATCCTCGGCGTCGGCGGCGGTGTGGGCTTTCGCACGAACATCGGCATCGTCGACCTCGCGGATGACACCGTGAACGACCCGACCGTGCGCATCCGCATCATCGGCGACAGAGGGCTCGTGCTCGACACGATCGACGTCAACGTCCCCGCGCGCGGCGGCATCCAGCTCAACGACGTCTTCCATGTGCGCGGCATCACGCCGCCCCCGGCGGCGCTGCTCGTCGTCGAGGTCCTCCGCGGACAGCAGATCGCCGCCTACGCCACGCTCACCGACAACGTGACCAACGACTCGACGTATCTCTCCTCTCAACTGGGGGCGAAAGAAACGAATTGAACAAGATCTGTTGCTTTCTATGCCGTAACGGCATAAGTTATGTTGTAACAAGCCCCATGAGAAAACCTGGAGGGATTTCATGAAACGCTGCGCCGTTCACCTTCTCCTTTCCTTTGTTGTCGCAGCTCCCCTCTTCGCGCGCGTGATCTCCTACGCGCCCTACACGAACCGCGTGGCCATTCCTGCCGTGCAGGAGCGGACGACGCGGCACTTCGTCCTCATCGAGTCGTCCAGCGAAGAGTTCTGGATGGATCGCCCGACCGAGATCGTGCTCTACGATTCGACCGGGGTGGACGAGCCGCGGGTGATCCTCGCGGCGCAGACCGTCAAATTCGAGCACGTCGCGCTCCGCGAACGACCGGACGGTACGCCCGTGATCCTCGCCCTCGGACGCGACGTCGTTTCGCCGAACTACTGGGCCCGTCCGCCCGTGGTCATCATCAAAGAAGGCGATGGCCCATGGCGGGATGTGATGGGGATCGGTGCGTTCAACTTCCTCGCAGTCCTCGACACCGACACAGGCGGCCCGTTCACGCATGGCCTCTACGCGCCGATCCAGATCGGCAACGACGCGTGGCCGTTCATCGTCAGTTTCGGCAACAACGGCGTCTATGCCATCAACACCGCCGGCGCATCGAAGGCGCTCTACAAGGCGCCCGATGCGCGCGCGGTCGGTCGCAATGCCGCGGGAGACCGGTTCCTCATTTACGCTGGCGGCGAGATCTGGATCACCGGTCTCGATGGTCCCGCGACGAAGGTCGCCACGGTCGACATGGCCGGGCTGTACGCCGGTTGGATCACGTCCGGGGACGCGGTGTATCTGCAGATGCTGCGTGCCGAGGGTCGTTTTCTGTTCACGGCGACCGGCGGAACGCTGAGCTTCGTGGCTGGGCCGTACGGCAGCGTGCCGCCGGCGATCGGCTCTCCGCAGCGATGGCTCGAGACGATGCGGTTCTTCGCCGTCCCGACGAACGACTATGAAGGCGCGTGGATCATCCAGCGCGAAACAGGCAAGCCGACGAATCTCTCACGGCACACACCCGCGGGCGGCCTGGCGACCGCGTGGAGCGACATCACCGGACCGCAGGTCGAAGCGCTCATCCCGGGCGCCTCGGGCCAGGCGGTCCTGGTGCAGGTTCATCGCGAGCGGTCAGGCGCGGAGCTCAACAGGCCGTTCATCGATCCCGCTCTGGCGGTCTGGCGTGTGGGGCAACTGGAGCCTCGTTCGTACGATGAGCTCTATCTGAACGAGAACTGGAACAAGGGCTTCGTGCACGTCGACGTCGAGGAGCTCGAGAGCGGAAAGCCGTTCGTGTTCAATTCCGGCTTCGAGCCCCGCGAGCCGCCAATTTCTCGGGTCTCGCCGCCGATCGCCGGAGGCGGCGACGTGATTCAGGAGTGGGGCGTCGTCCGCGGGTCGATGAAGCAGAGGCTCGTACTGCCCGGCGTGGCCCGACTGAACGGCGCGTTCGCCTCGTTCTGGATGACCGACCTGACGGTCTACAACCCTCTCGACGTGCCGCAGCTGGTCGAGGTGCGCTTCGTGCCGATGGGAGCGCGAAGCACCGGCGCAGCGGTCACCACGACGATCAATCTCGCCGCATTCGAGGTCCGCGCGATTCCCGATGCGCTCCATGCGCTGTTCGGATTGGAGGCCGGGGGCGGGACGCTGCACCTCCTGCCGGAGGTCGGGATCAACGCAACCGCGCGCACGTACAGCAGGAAGGAGAATGGCGGGACGTTCGGCTTCGGGATGCAGGCCATCGACTTCTTCAATGCAGCCGGTCCGCGATTTCCCCTTTCATTCGCCGGCGCCTTCCCGGGCGAGCACTTCCGCACGAACCTGCTGCTCACCGACACCTCGGGGCGAGGTGCGCGGGCGAAGGTCAACACCACCGGCGTGACCGGCATCGCGGGTCCGAATGACGTCAACGTCGTGACGCCGTCCGAGGGAACGGTCCAGCTCAACGGAGTGGCGGCGGCGGCGGGGATCCTCGCGAGTGCCGGAGGTGGGTTGACCGTCGAGACCACGAGCGGCACCTCGATCGCGACCGTCGTCGCGATCGACAACCGCACGAACGATGCGACGTACTTTCCACCCGACCTTCCCGCGTCCGTCGCGCGGGCGATCCCGGTGATCGGACATCTCGATGGCGCAAACGGATCGAAGTTCCGGTCCGATGTCTATCTCTACAACCCCGGCAGCACCTCGCGCACGGTGACCATCGTCGCGAAGAAATGGGACTCGAACGAGCAGAAGGCCATCAACTTCACCGTGCTGCCACGCGAGAACCGCGTCATTCCCGACGCGCTGAAGACACTGTTCGGCATGGAGGGGCTCGCGCGCCTGAGCTACTCGACCAACGACTGGGAGCCCGGCGAGGGCGTGCGCCTGACCTCGCGCACCTACACGGTCGAGGCGAGCGGTGCGACCTACGGTTGCCTCGTTCCGCCGCTCAACAGCTTCCAGATCGGCATGTCCGGTGACACGCTGGAGATCCTGGGTGCCAGTGCCGGCCCCGGATTCCGCACCAACATCGGCCTCGTCGACCTCTCCGACGCCACGCAGGAGAATCCGGTCGTCAGAGTGCTGATCGTCGACGACCAGGGCCGCAGGGTGGACGTCTTCCAGGTCCAGATCCCGGCGCGCGGAGGGATGCAGATCAACGACGTCTTTGGTGCTCGCGGCCTCACGCCGCCGCCCGCGTCGCTGGTGGTCGTGGAGATCGTCCAGGGCCAGCAGATCGGTGCCTATGTGACGCTCACCGACAACATCACGAACGACTCGACGTACCTCGGTGCGCACCTGGGGGCACGACCGGCGGGGCTCTGACCGGAAGGCCTCTCGGAAGGCCTCGGAAGGCCGGAAGGATGAAGGCCGGAAGGCCCCGGAAAGATGAAGGATGAATGCTCGATCGAGCATCTTCATTCTTCATCCTTCCGAGCCTTCATCCTTCCGGGGACTACAATCACGCGATGCCGCAGAATTGTGACCCGGGCGGCGATGACCCGTACTATCGGTTTCATCGGCGCCGGCAACATGGCCGAGGCCATGATCCGCGGATTGCTCCGTGGGAACGACTTCGCTCCGGAGCGGATCAGGCGTGAGGACGACGCTGATGAACGCCGCCGAGGCGGCGACCCGCCGCTCGCGCGAGCTCGGCGAGGCGATGCTGAAGAAGGACTGAGTTGGACCCGATCGAAGAAGTCGAGAAGGAGCTGAACGAGGCCACCCGCCGTGCGTGGGCGCTGGTCCAGTCCACCGACGGACGTCTCTTCACCGTCCGCCCCGGGGCGGCGAGCTGGTCGGCCGCGGAATGCCTTGCGCATCTGAGTATCTCGACCGGGTTGTTTCTTCCAGTCCTGAAAACGACGATCGAGAGGGCGCGGAAAAAGAAGCGCCGAGGCAAACCGAAGATGGACCTCATCGGGCGCGTGCTGGCCTGGTTTCTCGAGCCGCCGATCCGCAAGAAAGTCAAGACCACGGCACCCTTCGTGCCGAGGTCGACGCGCGCCAAGGCCGAGGCATTCGGCGAGTTCGCGTCGCTGCAGGAGAAGCTTCTCGACCTGCTCCGCGAGGCCCGCGACGCCGACCTCCGCACCAGGATCGTCTCGCCGTTCGACCGGCGCGTCCGCTACAATCTCTACTCCGCGTTCCGCATCGTCGCCGCGCACGAGCGCCGCCATCTCTGGCAGGCGGAGCAGGCCGTCGCGGAGCTGCGGGCAAGGCACGTGTCGTCCTGATGACACGAGCATGTAACTTCACCAGCCTCAGCCTCGTCTACACAGAGCACTCCTCGATTAAGATGCGCCGCGCATGAGATCCCTCGCCCTAACGCTCTGCTTCGCTCTAGCCGCCGCTTCTTCGCTCGCGCAGGAGACGCGCTACCGCCTCGAGCGCGTCGTCGTCGAAGGCTCGAATATCGACGAAGACATCATCCGTGCCGAGACGCGTCTCGAGGAAGAGCGGAGCTACACGGAAGAGGACTTCCGCCAGGGTGTCTACCGCGTCCGGCGCCTTCCCTTTGTCACCGACGCCGTCTACCGGATCGAACCGGGCGTGACCGGCGGCGGGACGACGCTCGTCATTCGCATCCTCGACACCACTGCCATTTTCTACGACCTCGACGCCAGAGGCTTCCGCGCCAGCGATGGGGAGACGGACGTCTCCGCCACGGGCCTCCTCGGCGGCCGCTGGCTGCTCGACAACCTCGGAGTGATCGAGACGGCCGTGGCAAAAACGGATGACGTCGACGGGTTCGAGGCCGGCCTCGCGTATCGCGCGTACAACATCTACGGCACCGGCGCCTACGCGAGTCTCGCGATCGCGCAGCGATTCAAGGCCGAGCCGTTCCAATACGATCCGTCGGCGGTCATCAACCTCGGCTATCCGCTCACGCAGAAGCAGAGCCTCACGCTCACCGCGGCCCGCGTGAAGTCGCGCCTCCCGCAGGACTTCGACGTCGAAGGCGACGATGACGACCCGGACGTCGACGAGGACGAGGCCGAAGACGACAATCTGACGCTCACCGCGCGCAACCGCTTCGAGTTTGCGGAGCTGCGCTGGTGGTACGAGACGATCGACGATCCGATCTTCACCACGCGCGGCGTGCAGATCTCCGCGGGGCCGCGGTGGTCGAAGGTCGAGACCGTGACCGAGACCTACGATCCGACCGAAGAAGACGTCGTGGGGATCGAGGGCGGAACCAGTGCGCTCGGATTCGCGCTCGATGTTGCCGGTTACCGGCCGCTGACGCGGCGGAACTCGGCATTCCTCACGCTCGGCGGCAACGCCGCCCGAACCACCGATGAAGACTTCGAGATCGAGTTCTTCGACGGTTCCGGGTTCGTCGGTCTCACCCACGACTTCCACTCCTACGCGGAGAACGTCATCCGCCCGTTCCGCGCGCGCTTCGAGATCGGCGCCGGCTACCGCGGATCGATCGTTCGTCCTCCGGGCGGGGAGGAGATCCGCGAGACGAACCCGTTCGCCGAGGCCGCGTTCATCATGCGGCACCGCTGGGGATCGGTGCGGTTGTCGGCGATCTACGACGCGGACTGAGCCGGCCCGGCCGGCAGCGCTGGTTGGCCAAGCCTCGGGCACGCCAGTCGCCCGAGGCACATCTCCTACCGCGCACACTCCTAGCCCGCATTTCTCACAGCCTTTCGTCGCGAGACAGCCGAGAGTGGCCTGGATGCGAGTCGCACGGCGATTTCGCGACGAAAGCATAGTTGACACTATGTTGAGGAGCGAAATCGTCGTGCGGCGAAGCAGACAGGCC
>CAZLGP010000016.1:0-8044 GCA_964558905.1 uncultured Thermoanaerobaculia bacterium
TGCAGATTCTCGACGACGGACGGCTGACGGACTCGAAGGGCCGCGTGGTCGACTTCAAGAACACGGTCATCATCATGACCTCGAACGTCGGATCGCAGTTCATCCACGACTACGCGAAGAACGAGATCGGCGAGGACGAGATGCGCAAGGCGGTGGACGCCGAGCTGCATCAGCGCTTCCGGCCCGAGTTCCTGAACCGCATCGACGACGTGATCGTCTTCCACACCCTGAGCCTTGGCCAGATCAAGCAGATCATCGGCGTACAGCTGAAGCGCCTGGCGAAGATGATCGAGGACCGCGGCCTGGCGATCGAGATCAGCGATGCCGCGAAGGAAGCAATCGCCCGCGAAGGCTACGATCCCGCATTCGGCGCGCGGCCTCTCAAGCGCGCGCTGCAGCGGATGATCATCGACCCGCTGGCGATTCGCCTGCTGGAGGGTATCTTCAAGCCGGGGGACACGGTATTCGTGAACGTGATGCCGGACGGCAAGCTCGAGCTGTCCCTCGAGCCGGAGGCGGCCAGCGTGAACTAGCTGCTCGCACTCCGTCCACACACCCAGGGACGACGAAGGGCCTCCGGCGGGCCGGACCGGCCGGCAGCGTTTGATGGCCCAGCCCGAGACGCACGCCTCTCGCGGCGCAGGTGGTTTCCGCAACCAAGCGCTGCCGGCCGGGCCGGCCCGCCGGAGGCCTTCGGTCGTTCCCTTGTGCGCTGGCGAGATGCGAGCGTAGATCGGGAGCACGTGCACGCCGACGTCTCGCTCACGGGACGTAATACAGCCGGATCGACGTTCCAACGCGCTCGTAACGGCGTCCATCGAGCCACGGCGCGCGTCGCGCGAGTCCGTACAGGTGCTCGCTCACCGCGACCCATCCCTGCGAGGGGATATCGCGCTGCAGAGCGTGATGCGGCGGGAACCCGAGCGCATCCCAGTCGTGCCATCCCTGCACGGCGAGACCGATGCGCTCGATCTTCTTCTCGCGCACCACGTCGCGCAGGCGGAGCACGTCCTGTCCCCAGTCGATGTTGCTGTCCAGCAGCAGACGCCAGGGCTCGCGCCCCGCGGCCTCGTTGAAATAGGGGAATGCATCGGGATGCGTGATGACGGAAGCGCCGGTGTGCCAGACCAGGAGCGCGATCGCGATCCATTTCCGTTTCATGGATACGAACGCGGCCGCGCCGGCAACGGCGAGCGGGGCATAGAGCGGCAGAACGTAGCGGACGCCGAGGTCGAGAGTGCTGGGCATTGCCACGAGCAGGATGGCCATCGCCGCGGCCAGGGCCTCGAGTCCGCGGCGCCGCGTGAAGAGCGCCAGCGCGAGCGATGCGATCGTGCTCTTGAGTGCCACCGCCGCGGGGAAATACCACCACCAACCCGTCGTGCGGACCTCGCCGAAGAGAAACGTGAAGTGTCCCTCGCGGTCGAGCGTCAGGAGACCCTTGATGCCACTGACGAATGGCTCGATCGTGAAGGCGTAGCCGGTCCAGATCGTCAGGAGAGTCGCAATCAGTGCCGCGGCGAAAGCCGGGGCCAGCGTCCGCCAGCGCGGATCGCGACGGACGGCGAACATCGCCAGGCAGGCCGCGGGAACGTAGCCGATGCAGGAGAACTTGCAGAGCACCGCGAATCCGTAGGCGAGGCCGAACAGCGCCGCTCGCGGGAGCGTGCGCCCGTCGAGCCAGCGCGAGAAGGCCAGCAGCGACACCGCAACTCCGGCCGTCGCGGCCATGTCGTGGGTCGCCAGTCCCGCGTGGCCGGCGATCATCGGCTGGAAGCTGAAAAGCAACGCCGCGATGAAGCCGCCGAGCCCGCCGAGCTCGCGTCTCGCCCACCACCACGTTGCCAGCGACGCGATGAGAAAGAACAGGAGATTGCCGGCGCGGGCCAGGACGACGTTCCTCTCGTAGCGATCGTCGGAATGGAAGACGCGCTGCAGCTGCTCGTGCATGGGGAGCGCCGGGTCGAAGTCCATCCCAGCCAGCCACGGGAGGAGCGCGTGCACCAGTCGCGGCAGCGGCGGGTTCTCGGGCTGGTACGTGTACGTGTGCTGCGTGTAGAGCTGCAGCCCCGCGGAGAGGTGCATCGGCTCGTCGACGGTGGCGGAGAACACGGTCCAGGTCGAGGCGATGCGCAGCATCGACAGTGCGATCAGGGCCATTGCTGCCACGTCTATCAGGCGGTTGGCGGTTGGCGGTTGGCGGTTGACAGGAGAATCCTGCCGGCCCCCCTGCTCCTGTTGACGGTCGACTGCCAACTGCGCACCGTTCATGGGATGTGGTACAGCCGGATGGTCTTGCCGACCTGTCGCACCGGGCGATAGGCGCGCAGCCAGTCGTAGTCGCCGTTGGCCTCGCCGAAGCGGAGCCAGTTCTCGCTCACCGCGACCCATCCGCTCACCTTCTGGTGCGGGACCAGGCCGGTGGCGTGGATCCCGTGCTCGCCGAGGCGCGTGCTGTTCATGAACGCCGCGTGGAGGTGCTCGATCCGCAGCTCCTCCACGACCTCGGCGAGGCGAAGGACGTCCTGCCCCCAGTCGATGTTGCTGTCCGCCGCGAACCATGACGGGCTCGGGCGGGCGGCCTCGTTGAACCAGGGCAGGGCATCGGGATGCTCTCTGGCGACGCCGATGAACAGCCAGGCCAGGAGGCCGATCAGCGCGGCCCGGCCGAACGCGTCGCGGCTCGTTCGCCAGATCTGCATCACCGCGTAACCGGACACGATCGCCAGCGGCGGGATGATCGGGAGGATGTGTCGCGCGCCGATGTTCAGCGACGCGGTCATCGCCGTGACCAGGATGACGGCCGGGATGAGCACGAGCTGCACGCCGCGCCGGTCGCGGATCAGCAGCACGGCCCCCCAGCCGACGAGCATCAGCCAGGGCAGCGGCGACTTGTAGAAGAAGACAACCGGAAAGTAATACCACCAGCCGTGCCGGCTCTCACGGCCGAGGAGGTAGGCCGTGTGGCCGCCCGCTTCGTGCAGCTTCACCTGGGCCATCCCCACCGGAATCGCCGGTGCGGGAACGGGCGTGCGCCCGAGGATGCGCGCGAGCGGCTTGAGGGGCGCGGGCGCGGCCCATTCGAGCATGTCTCCACTGCGCTCGACGACGTCCGCGGGACGTCCGAAGTCGAAGCGGTATCCGGACCAGGCGACGAGGAATGCGATCGCCAGAGCGATCGCGAGGTTGCGGAGGAGGTGGCGGCTCGCGGGTTGCGGATCCGGCGATGCGGCTCTCGCAACGCGGAACCGATGACTCACCACCACGACCAGCGCGGCCGCCGGAAAGAAGACGAAGAAGGAGAACTTCGACAGCACGCCCAGTCCGACCGCGATGCCGAGAAGCATCGTGCGCCTCCACGTCTGCGCTTCCAGAACCAGATCGAGCGCGAGCAGTGCCAGGGGGATCGTCGCCGCGACGGACATATCCGTCGTCAGCAGCCCGGCGTGCCCGAGGATGAGCGGAATCGACGTGAAGATCGCGACGGAGACCATCGCCACTTCCCTACCGAACATCCGCCGTGCCCACGCCGCCACCGTGACGATCGCGAGGGCCAGCAGCACGAGGTTCCCCATGCGCGCCCGGGCCAGGTTCTCGACGTAACGGCCGCCGTGGTAGAGCAGTTGATTCCCGCGATCGACCATGCTCGTCGGCCGCGGATCCGGCAGCCCCTCGAGCCGCAGCGGGAGCGCGCCGAGGACCCGGGCGAGCGGGGGGTGAGTCATGTCCGTGGTGAAGTCGCCCTTGAACCACTCGTAGCCGGAGGCGAGGTGGATCGGCTCGTCGACGGTGGCGCTGTAGACCCGGTGCGTCGAGGCCACGCGCACCACCGCCACGACGGTCAGCACCGCCACGACCGCAAGGAACCTCCAGTCTCTCCGCATCGGGAGGCAATGAAATCACAGTCGCGGGGTGGGAGGGCTCTGCCCGGGGAGGGAGGCCGCCGGCGGGAGGGTGATCCGACGCGTCACCCTCACGCGGCCCTCCGACCGTCAAATATCTACATGTTGATGCAGCTATCTACGGGTATAGACTTGTATCTACAGGTAGATGGGCTTCAAGAGTCCGAGATATAAGTTGGGCGTCGCAGACATCCTGGTTCTGGTAAAGTCTCGCTAGCGAATTACTGGAGGGCGGGTGCCGAAGTTACAAGTTCCTGAAAAGTATCGCAGGGTGATCGCGCGCCTCGGGGAGCTTTCTCAGCCGCAGCTGGAGTCGCTTGAGCGTGCCCTCCGATCTGCCAAGAACACGCGAGCGGCTGACATGGCAAGTACTCTCGATCAACCGATCGAAGAGGCTGAGGAACTGATAGAGGCGATTCTTCCACTTTATGAGCTCCCTGATGAGCTCAACGTATCGCGCGACCAATTTATCGCGGACGTTGTCGACGCTGTTCGTGTCGAATGGAAGACGTTGCCTGCGGAGAATGCGGCTAAGACGGAACAGCAACTAGTTGCACGTCTCCGACATCTAACAGAGTTAGATGAGGTCGCTTCTCTCGTCAAGACCGCTGACGTTTTGACGGAGTACGAGCGACCGTTCCAGAGCGTCAGAATTCTGACTGATCTCCGACCGGTTTTTCCCGAGCGTGCGGGGCAGCCGCCGATCGGGATGGGGATCGTTCACTCGTTGAAAATCTCTTATGACACGGCTGATCACGGGAGCGAAGAGGTTTTCATCGCTCTTGATTCGCGAGATCTTGGCAAGTTAAGGGCGGCTGTCGAACGTGCGGAAGGGAAGGCAACACTCCTCAAACGGCAGTTATTTGACGCCGGCTTGCGTTTCCTAGAGAGCGAATGATGGCCGCGATATACAAGCAGAAGGGAAGGCTGCCGGACCGAGACTGGTTTGCGCGGGACGAGATACGATACATCGCGCCGAAGTCACCGCGGCTGCCGTTCGTAAAGGTATACTCGGTAGTACAGCCCACGCCGGCGTTGACAAGCATTGCGCCCCGCTTCAACGCGCTTTCGGACAAATGGCTGCGTGACACCGAACATGTTTCGTCGGTGACACAGCTTGTGCTCCACAACGCATATCAGCAAATCATCGGCCTTGGGCCGTCAGCGCTACCTTTAATCTTCGCCAGGTTGGTAGAAGCACCGCATCATTGGTTTTGGGCGCTCAGCGCTATTACAGGTGAGAATCCAGTTAAGCCGGAGGATGTCGGAAACGTTGAGCGAATGAGGATACAGTGGTTAGGCTGGGCGAGGAGCCACGGTTATCTTCGTGACTGATTTCCCTCGCCTGCGAGCAACAGCTTACTCGATCACTAGCCCTGCTACGCCAAACTATAACTGTATAGCGTGGGCAGCTGGTGAAGACTCTCGTTGGTGGTGGCCGGCCCCAGGCTTCTATTACTGGCCAATCGGCGCACCAGCGGAAGAAACGATCGATGCGTTCCTCGCTGCGTTTCAGTCACTCGGGTTTGTTCCGTGTAGCGACGGCGTGTATGAAGACGACTGGATCAAGGTCGCACTCTACGCTACTCCCTCAGGCACGCCCACGCACATGGCGCGTCAGCTCTCGCCAACCGAGTGGACGAGCAAGCTAGGGCAGAACGTCGACATCTCACATGCTTCGCCGGAAGATTTGACGGGGGGACTCTATGGCGAGATCGCTCGTTTCATGAAAAGGCCTCGGTGATCGCCGCCCAGCTCGGCGCTGCCGTTAAAGGGACGAAGTTCGATCCCACCGCAACAAGCTCCCAGCCATGCCAAGTTTACTCCGTCACTGGTGGCGAATCGGGCGTAAGCGGGTGACTGCTTTTCGAACCCGTCGGCTGC
The DNA here is from genome assembly GCA_964558905.1 of uncultured Thermoanaerobaculia bacterium. GTDB lineage: Bacteria > Acidobacteriota > Thermoanaerobaculia > Gp7-AA8 > Gp7-AA8 > QHVT01. The sequence goes on from CAZLGP010000016.1 coordinate 5,787, forward strand.
CTCCTGGTCTTCGTCTGCACGTCGGCTGAGGACCGATTCACCTTGATGGGTGGATCAACATCGACAACCGCCCGTATCCCGCAACGGATTATGTGTACGATGTTCGAGACGGCGTCCCGTTTCACGATCTGCAGTTCATCTTCGCCGAGCATTTCATCGAGCATCTGCCCTACTGGGAGGCGTACAGGTTTCTCGCGGATTGCCGCCATGCGATGCGCCCTGGCGGCGTTCTTCGGCTATCCACACCCAATCTCGACTGGGTCATTCAAACCCAATACACGTTCGACGCGACCGAAGGGGCGAGAGTGCAGAAGTGCTTCGCCGTGAACTCTTCGTTTCGCGGCTGGGGCCACCAGTTCCTGTACAACCCGGAGACTCTCGGTGAGCTCATTCGCGAAGCAGGGTTCGCCGAGGTCCGGTTCGTCGAATACGGGCGAAGCACTCATCCCGAGCTTCGCGGCCTCGAGCGGCATGAACGATCGCTCGATACGCCGGCGTTACCCCATGTCCTCGTAGTCGAAGCATCCGGCGCGTTGACTCCGATCCCGTACGACGCGCTGGCAGGCGCGACCGAGTACCTGAATGTTCTCGGCGCTTCGTAGCTTCGACAGCGTCCGTGGACGAGCTCCACCGTGCGGCTGGTGCGAACCGAGTTTTTGTGAGAATGGAGAGCCGGGTGCGCACGCCGCACTCAGTCGTTGAGAAGGTAACCGTCTAGAATAGACGTCAACTCCGGACGTCGACCACGCCGCCGCCGTCCCGTGAGTGCGATTCTGAATGGGACGAGCAAGCAAGCGCAGAAGAGCCCGCCGTGATCGGGATGACTCGGACGTTCCGTCCACGAAGATCTCGGCATGCCTCATCGAAGTGATGGAGCCGTACCGCGAACAGTGCAAGACTCGGGAGGAGTACCGGAAGCTCGTCGCGCTGGCCTCGGCGGCGTGGAATCTCTCCCTCTTCCCTCCCAACGAGCGCCAGAAGGTCTGGGATGGAGTGCTGCAGGTCTTTCCGGCTGAGGATCGATCCTACATGCAGGGCATCATCCAGCGGCTCCTCGACCGAAAGGAGCAGCTGTTCCCCCACGATGATCGCCATGTTGCAAGTGCGGACGTCGTCGATGAAGGAAGCCACTTCCGGGTAGTTGCCGCTGCGGTGTCTGTTCGTCCGTCGTAAGTCGAGGCGTGCTGGCACGGGCACCGAGACTAAACGGCGAGAGAGTGCAGTAATACGTTTTGGAATACAATGAGTCATGGCCACTCGAACGGTTCGACTCGATGACGAGGCAGAGAGCGCGCTGAAGGAAGTGCAGGATGCGACAGGGTTGCCGATTTCCGAGGTGCTCAAGCGAGGGCTGCACGTCCTCCTCAAAGACGTGCGGCAGAACGCCACACGCACCCCCTGGGACATCTATCGAGAGATCGATTCCGGCCTCGGTGGACATTCGCACGCCCCCTCGACGGACACCAGGCGGGGCGTGCGTGCGGCCTTGAAGAAGAAGCTGGGCCGATGATTCTGGTCGATACCGGTCCGCTCGTGGCACTGTTCGATCGCCGCGATTCGAACTACGAGCGATGTGCCGCGACTCTGGCGAAGATTCGTGAACCGCTTCGCACGACCGTGCCCGTGCTGACGGAAGCGTTTCATATGCTCGACCCGGCCAGTCCCGGCTCAAACGCGCTGCGGGAGTTTGTCATTCGAGGAGGACTCCCCGTGTGGTTCCTCGATCACACGGCCCTCTCACGCGCCTTCGAGTTGATGGAGCAGTATGCAGACCATCCAATGGATCTTGCCGACGCTTCACTGGTCGTGGCCGCCGAATCGCTCGGAGTCGTGAAGATCTTCACCGTTGATCGACGCGACTTCGAAACCTATCGCGTGAGACGAGGCCACCGATACGACACGTTCCACATCGTCCGGTGATCGCCGTGCGCGACCGCGCCCCGCTTCGAGTCTGGTTGGTGGTGAAACTGAGGCCGCGAGTCTGACCCCCACTCAACCCGCCAAGACGGCTTTTGCCGCCGCGCGTGCGCTTGCGAGCGCGGCATCGGACAGCAGCCCCTCGTCGCCGACCCAGTCGCCGGCGAGGAACAGTCCGGGCACCCTCGTCTTCACGGGCGGACGCGGCGAGGACGGCGTGACGAGGGCGTTCGAGACGGTCATCGACGGCAGGAATCGGCGGTGCATGAGGACGTCGCGCCAGCCGGGTTGCATGCGGTCGAGGAGAGCTTCGAGAGCCCGCTCGTCGTCGGCGGCGGCCT
>CAZLGP010000017.1:0-10485 GCA_964558905.1 uncultured Thermoanaerobaculia bacterium
ATCATGAACGATCTCCTTTCAGTGAGATCGAATCAGTGGACCACCCTTGGCCCCCGCCGGGACGGGCGGGAGGAAATGAGGGGGCCTCGGCAGCATCGCCCAGTTACGCGGAGCGCGCCGCGTAGCGGCTTCGTTCAACTCTGGCGCTGCACCGGACGCGACCGCTGCGTTACCGTGCTCCAAGTTGTGTCATCATCGCGTCGCGGTCGGCCCCCGTGAGCGCCGGGCCGTTGGACGGCGGACGAGAAGCGTCACGAGAACAAACCATGTCGCGTTCCAGAGTGTCGGGATTTGTCGGAGCGACGGTCGTACTCCTCCTGATCGGAGTCGTGTTTTCGGAGCCGCTGAAGGCAGTCGCTTTCGACGTCCTCCTCCGAGTCGGAGGAGTGCATACGACCGCTGAGATCGATGGGGCGTCTGAGGAACCGTATGACGACGACGAGGGCCGGGCGGTGTGGTTTTCGTCCATCAGCTATTCCTTTCGGACCGGCGACGGTCATGTCGTCCGAGGCATTTCGACTGGAAGAGGGAGATTGAGCGACGACCTTCGAGAAGTGGTTCGTCCCATTCCGACCATGGTCGAGTACCTGCCCCGGTATCCGCACATCAATCGTGTGCGTGTGTCCCGAGAGTTGACTTCCTGGTGGTCACTCGGGCTCCGAGTTCTGTTGACGCTTCTCCTAGTCGCTGGGTGGGCGGCTCTCGGAGTCAGCATGTTTCGAACCGCAGCGAAGGACACGGCGCGATTTGATTAATCGCCCAACTGACGCCCAACTCTGCGATCAACTATCTGACTAACTAGGCGATGACTCACGACGAGTTCAGAACCCGCCTCGACCAGATCACGTCGCTGAAGGATGCGAAGCTCTGGTCACCGCGTATTGCCGCGTTGAAGAGTGAATATCCACACGCAATCAAGGATCGTGGCTACCCGGCTGAGAGAGGGGTGACCTGCTTCGCGTATGCACTCAACCTTGGGGATTCGCCGACCTACGTCAGCATCGCTCGGGATAGCAAGCCAAACGTTTGGGCCGGTGCGGCCTTCATCGAGTATCTCACCGCAAATGGTGTCCTGGAGCGATGCGACCGAGAATGCGTAGGCGATGTCGCAATCTACTACTCCGCCGACGCGCCAAGCATGCAGCCCAGGTCGTCGGAGGCCAGGTTGTGCGCTCGAAGTGGGGCAGTGGCCCCGTCTACGAGCACCCGACCTCGGAGGTGCCCGCCGAGTACGGCGAGCCGCGGTACTTTCGTCCACTCGCTGCCGCGGAATCGTTAGAGGCGTTCTTCCGCTTCTGTCGGAAGCGAGGAATCGATCCGGAGCGGTACGCGTAACGGCTGCCGAACTCAGCCGCCGCCGACGGCAACCGCACCTTCCCTCTCGGTAGGTGCTAGTTTAGATTTAGAGTGTCGCGTGCGGTGGCCGCGGCTCAGCGGAAGGGCGTTGGACGGCAGAACAACGTTGTCCGCTGAGCCTCGGTTCGAGGTCTGATGAGTCGCGCATTCCTAATCTTTCGACTCCTCACAGCTGCGCTGCTACTGCTCGCCCTCTGGAACTGGCCGTACGGGTACTACTCGGTCCTACGGGTATGCGCCTCGATCGCGGCGATAGAGGTGTTCTGGGTCGCCCTAGAACAAGGAAGGCGAGCGTGGTTGCTTCCGTTCGCTGCCATTTTCATCCTCTGGAATCCCGTTGCCCAAATTCATTTGCCCCGAGGTGCATGGCAAGTCCTCGACGTCGCGGCAGCGATGCTGTTCGTGCTTTCTGTGCCGCTCGTCCGAGTGCTACCGCTCGTTCCGCGTCGTGGCACCACGAGACCCTGACGAGCGCGGAGCACGCCGCATAGCAGCTTCGTCCAATCAACGGTGCAGCCGACGGCTGAGCGTCAGGCTGTCCGGCGGACGGAGCGTCAACGGTATCTCGGTGGCCTATGCGGCGGAGTCGATGTTTTCGCGCACGATTCGAGGGTGCCGTGCGGCGATGCGTAGCAAGGCGAGTCCAGGACCGTCCGGCCGGACCCTGTCCTGCTCCCAGTTGCGGAGTGTGTGAACACTGATGCCCAGCGCCTCCGCGAACTGCTCTTGCGTCAGACAAATGAAGCGCCGCAGCGCGGCTACGTCGCCTGGCTCGAGCCGACCTGCAATGATTCTCTTTCTCTGGGCTCGCGTCAGGGCTCGGTCCAGTTCTTCTCGCGTCAGCTCTTCCCGATCGCTCATCTCAGATCTCCACGTATTCGGCGTACATTTCCCGTTCGGCTTTGGTTGCCCACCGCGCGCTGATGATTCGAACGAGGTCGTCGGCGCGCTCGGTCCAGACGACCAACACCAACCCGCGCCTGATCGGTCCGATGGACTTGAACCGATCCTCTGTTTCGGTGTGGTCGACGTCGTACACTTCGAGCACGGGTGCATCCGTCGTGAACAACTCCCGTGCCTCATCGAACGACACTCCGTGGAGTCGCTCGTTTCGCGCCGCCTTTTCCGGGTCCCATTCGAAGCGCACCTGTCGAATTATAAGCTATTAGCTTACTTCGTTGAGGTCGCTGACAGACGCGACCCCGCGCCAAATGAGTCTCAGTGCGCTACTCTTTCCGTGCGGGCTGGCGGCTCAGTTCATCCGTAGCCGTCGCAAGTGGATCGTTCGAGCCTTGACGGAATGCCCAGAGGCCCGGACGGGTAGAATCCGAATGTGACCGCCGAAGCGAAGCACCTCATCGAAGAGTTTGGGGCTCTTCCGGAGCCGTCGAAGCGTGAAGTTCTCGCCGAACTTCTCCGAATCTCACGGAATCTCGACTACCCGGAGATCGCTGATGACGAGTTGACCGCGGCAGCGAATGAAGTGTTCTCGAGCCACGACGACCGAGAGAGCCACGAGTGAGGTATCCGGCTCGTGGCGAGGAGCGGGATCAGGAGTGCGGAGAGAGCCTTTATCGTTGGGCGTCACGGTCGAGAGGCCATCCCACATCGACTCAACCGAGCCGAGGAACGCGTCCACGGCATTCATCACGTGGCACAGGTTGCCCAAGTCAATCTGATGAAGGGACACCGTGCGGAGCTTCGGCCCCGGAGAACCGTAAGACCGTGAGTGCTTCGATCTGTAGCGCGAGGTACTGGCGGTAGCAGAACACGATCGGAAAGATGAGAGCATCGTTCCGGCCGTGGTCGAGTCAAAGAGTCAAGCAGTTTCGCATCCTCTATGCGTCCAGTACCTGCTCGCATCCTGTTCTCGCTGCTCGCCGCATCCGCCGTGGTACTTGGCGTGGTGACGGGGCAAACGATTTTCTTCGTCCTTGTCCCGCTGCCTCTATTCCTCCTCGCAACGAGCCTCGCGACCTCCCGGCTACCGCTGACCCGCGCTCTCGATGGCTTCCGAAATCACGTTGTGGAGGTCCGGCTGTGGGGTGCGCACCCGCCTGCCAGTTCAGGAACCACGCTCATCCTCACGTCGGTCAACGTCATCAGCGTCGGCATTCATCTCTTCTTTACCGCGTCCGACGGCTTCACCATGCACCTCAAGGTGGCCCAACCGCGCGACGCGACGCTCGCACCTGACCACGTCACCATCGGAGCGGCCAGGTACGTTCAGTGGAATGCCACGAAGCTCAAACCCGGCGACACCTTTGCCGCCGTTTCGATTGCGCTCGCCGGATCCTCCGAGAAGGAGCTCCCAGGAGGCGTCGCCTAACGTCTGCAGCGGACCCGGCCCGCCACGTTGCGGGGCTCCAAGTACGTGACACTTTCGCCTCGCGGGCCGGGCCGCTGAGGCGAAGGTTCGTTTGCGGTCCCTGGCACTCATGAGATCCTCACCTCGATGAACTTTCTTGTCGCCGCAGCTCTCCTGGTCGCGATCGCCGCAGCGCACTCCTATCTCGGAGAGCGGTACATCCTCATTCGCCTTTTTCGGCGGGAGGATCTCCCGAAGCTGCGCGGCAGTGAGGCGTTCACGAAGAGAACTTTGCGTTTCGCCTGGCATATCACCTCTGTGGCATGGCTGGGCTTCGCCGCGATTCTCGTGGTGCTGTCGCGGTATCCGATCAAGCCTGATTCCCTGGCTCGCGTCGTCGGCGCGACCTTTCTCGTGAGTTCGGCAATGTCCGGCTTTGGCTCCAGAGGGCGCCACTACTCATGGATCGTCTTTCTTGCGATCGGTGTCTTGACCTGGTTTTCTGCGTAGCGTGTGACGCAGAATCGTCGTGGGGTCGCGACTGCGAAACGAGCGCTTGAACGCGCGTGGTTCGGGCGGCTCACTCATAGGACTCCGGGGTGTTCCGGAGGGAGCCATCCGAGACAGGTTGTCGTGCTGTGAAGCAACGACCATTCCTTCGTCATCTGTGAAGCACCATTCGAAACCAAGGGAACGAGGCCTCACTGGAGCTCCGGAAGATCTACGAGGTCCTCGCCCACGCCAACGCCGAGAGCCACGCGATGATTCGTGTCATCGACGAGGAGAACGAGGACTACCTTTACCCGACTTCGTGGTTCGTCCTCATCGAGCTTTCAGCCAAAGTCGAGCAGGCGATCTTGGAGCTGGTCGATCATTGAGACCGCCCAACTCGCGCGTGCGGCCCGCTGTGTTCAGACGCTGATCTCCAGCTCCTTGACCTCTTCCAATGCCGCGATGACCTGCTCACGCCGGACTGTCGGAAAATCGTCGAGAAACTCGTCACGAGAGCGTCCGTGCTCGAGGTAGTCGATGAGGTTCTTCGCCGGCACCCGCGTCCCTGCAAATACCGGCATTCCGGAAAGGATCTCGGGGTCTCGGACGATGACGGATGCGGGAGGTCGGTTGCCGTTCATGGTCACCTCGTCAAACACGTGCAAGCGTACCAGCAGTCCCCGCGTTCCCGAATGCGATTGGTCGCGGCAGCCGCCGGAAGGATGCACCCACGGTAGGATGAGCGTCGCACCATGATCCCGCTCATCGCGCGCCTGCTGCAAATCTCCGGGATGATCATCCTCCCGATCGGCCTGATCTACGGCCTCGGTTACGGCGACATCCAGACCGAGGTCAAGCTGCTCGCCCTGGGCGGCTTCCTGTTCGTGCTGGGCTGGATCCTGTCGAAGGAACGCAGCTGATGTTCATCGTTCATCCTTCATCGTTCATCGTTCCATGAAGTACACGGTCGTGCTCAGCGCGGACTTTCCGCGAATCGCGACGGAGCTGCTCGCTCCCCACTTCGACGTCGTCGGCCATCCGACGGAGCATGGGCGGAGCGAGGAGGACATGATCACGATCCTCGCCGAGGCCGACGCGGCGATCACGCTGCTGTCCGATCCGATCACCCGGAACGTGCTGGAGGCGAGTCCGAACCTCCGCTGCGTGTCGAACTTCGCGGTCGGCTACGACAACATCGACGTCGAGGCGGCGCGCGAGCTGGGCGTCGTCGTCACGAACACGCCGGGCGTGCTCACCGAGGCGACCGCGGATCTCACGCTCGCGCTGATCCTGGCCGTCACCCGGCGCATCGTCGAAGGCGATGACGCGGTGCGCACGGAGGGACGCGTCGAATGGAAACCGCTCGAGCTCCTCGGCGCCTCGCTGCAGGGCAAGCGTCTCGGCATCATCGGCATGGGGCGCATCGGCAACGCCGTGGCGACGCGTGCGCGTGCGTTCGGGATGGAGGTCGTGGGGGTGACGCGCCCCGGGAGCGCAGAGGTCAGGACGCAGAGCGCAGAAGAGCCCATCTCAGGCTTTCCTCCACCACCCACGCTCGACGAGCTCCTCGCCACGAGCGACGTCGTCTCCGTCCACGCGCCGCTGACGCGGGAAACGCATCACATCCTCGACCCGACGGCGCTGGCGAAGATGAAGCCGGGCGCGTACGTGATCAACACGGCCCGCGGCGCGCTGGTCGACGAGCACGCGCTCTGCGACGCGCTCGAGAGCGGCCACCTTCGCGGCGCGGGACTGGACGTCTACGAGCTCGAGCCCGAGGTGAACCCGCGCCTGCTGCGGATGAAGAACGTCGTGATCCTCCCCCACATCGGCTCGGCGACCGAGGAGGCGCGCAACGCGATGGCGCGCATCGCGGCGACGAACGTCCTCCTGTTCCTGCGCGGCAAGGAGCCCTTACACCGCGTGGTGTAGCCGGGCCGACAGGGCCGGATTGTTGGACCGCCGGCGTCGCGCCGGCTGACGCGCACGCGTCTCGCGTGCGCGTCAGGGCGGGACGCCCGCCTGTCAGCCGCCGAGACGGCGGCGGTCCATCAACAGCCTCTCTGCGCGGGATTGACGGCGTGCTTCGCGGCCTCGGGCGGCGCAGCGCGCCTGACGTCTTCGGACCGCGTCTACGGTCGTGTCGCGTTCACTGCCCCGCGAACTGCGGTCCGAAGAGCCGTTCGAGCTCCGCGAGGATCTTCGGGTCGCTGCCGAGGTAGTTCGCGATCGTGCGGTCCTTGCGGAAAAAGTGCGGTGACGCCATCCAGGACATCTTCGTCGTCCCGATGGTGCTGCCGGTCGCATCGACCTGGGCGGCCGCCTCCGCGGCCTCCGCGGCGGTCGGGAACTCGTAGAGCTGCAGGTCATTGTCGTTCACGACGAGAACGTGCGCGCGCACGCGGAAGAACGGCTGCTCGACCATGCCGGCGTCGCGCACGGTGAACCCGGCCGCGCGCAAGGCCTCCGAGACCGGCGGCGCTTCGTTCGCGGCGGGAGTGGCGGCGCATCCGACGGCAAGGACGGTGAGTACAACGGCAGCGAGTCTCATGGAACCGAAGAGTATGCAAATCAACGCCCGCTCTGCCGAACACGAGCATGGTTTGCCGCGTGCCCTGAACCCGGCATGACATGTGCGCGCCTCCCCGGTTCGGGAGGAATGTATGTTGGGAGACAAGGACGCGATCGTGACGATCGCCGTGAGAGACATCGACCTCGCCCGGAAGTTCTACGAGAGCATCCTCGGCCTCCGCCCAACCGTGGATGCTGAAGAAGGGACGCTCTCCTATCAGACGGAAAAGTCGACGATGTTCGTCTATCCGTCGCAGTACGCCGGGACGAATCAGGCGACCGCGGTGACGTGGATCGTCGACGACGTCGACGCGCTGGTGAATACGCTGAAAGCGAAAGGCGTGGCGTTCGAGCACTACCCGGATCTGCCGGACACGACGCTCGACGGCGACGTGCACGTCTCGGGGGACAAGAGGCTGGCGTGGTTCAAGGATCCGGACGGAAACATCCACGCACTCGCCGGAGGAGCTCGATGATTGCGAAGGCTTCGACCACGATCAACGCACCCGCCGCGAAGGTGTGGGACGCGCTCGTCAGTCCGGCGTCGATCAAGCAGTACATGTTCGGCACGAATGTCGAGTCCGACTGGCAGGAGGGAGGCCCGATCACCTGGAAGGGCGAGTGGCAGGGAAAGGCGTACGAGGACAAAGGCGTCATTCAGAAGATCGAGCAGCCGCGCGTGCTGCAGTACACGCACTACAGCCCGCTCGCGGGACTGCCGGACAAGCCGGAGAACTACCACACCGTCACGATCGAATTGTCCGGAGAAGGGTCGCCGACCGATGTCACTTTGTCGCAGGACAACAACCCGACCGAGGAGGCACGGGAACACGCGAAGAAGAACTGGCGGATGATGCTCGAGGGTCTGAAGAAATTCGTGGAGTCGCACTAAACTGCGCGCGATGCGCCTCGACCGCAACGATGCCGTCCTCGTCGTCATCGACGTCCAGGAGCGGCTGATGCCCGTCATCCACGAGCGCCTCGAGGTGGAGCGCAACCTCGAGCGGCTCATCCGCGGCGCGCACGTCGTCGGCGTCCCGGCGATCGTCACGGAGCAATACGTGAAAGGCCTCGGCCCGACGGTCGAGCCGCTGCGCCACGCGCTCGAGGAGACCAGCGGCTATCGACCGATCGAGAAGGACTGCTTTTCCGCGCACGGCTGCGCGCCGTTCGCCGCGCAGCTCGCCGCGCTCGACCGCCGGCAGGTGATGATCGCCGGCGTCGAGACGCACGTGTGCGTCTATCAGACCGTGCGCGATCTTCTCGCGGCGGGATTGCACGTGTGGATCGTCGCCGATGCCGTGTCGTCGCGAACGCCGCGCAACCGCGACATCGCCCTCCAGCGCCTCGTCTCCGAGGGGGCGAAGCTGAGCTCGACGGAGATGGCGCTGTTCGAGATGCTGGTGGTGTCGGGCACGGACGAGTTCCGCGCGATCGCGAAACTGGTGAAATAGGCCAGAAGTGCTAGTTGGGGCTCGTGAGGTCCAGGGTCTGTGCCTGCGCCGGATGCTCGGCCGGGACGGAGAGGAATCCGGTCACGATGTCGAGGAGCAGGTCGATGTCGAACGGCTTATGCACCGTGCCGATGACCAGACCCGTCGCGAAATCGGGAGGGAGCACGCGGGCATCGAGCCCGGCCGTGAGGACGAGCACGCGGGGACGCGTCGTCATCGGCTCCCGCGAGAGATGGTCGAGCAGCTCATAGCCGCTCATCAGCGGCATCATGAGGTCCAGCACCACGAGCAAATAGCCGTGAGTGCCGAGCTGCTCCAACGCGTCGACACCGTTGCGAGCCCCATCTGCATGGAAGCCGCGGCGGCGAAGAACCGTCTGAAGCAGCGCGCGGATTGCATCGTCGTCATCGACGACGAGGATTCGTTGATCGGATGTCATTCCTGCCAAGCTCTGTCCACCCACAGCCGCACTGCTAGTTATTCGTAGAGCAAGGGCCAGGCCCGATCGAAGGGAGCGCCGCCATTCGCCGGGCGCGGCCGTGAATGCTGGTGCAGACGCTGGTATCATCACCAGCATGCGACGTACGCGGAAGGTCACCGTCGAGGTCCCCGAACAACTCCTGAAGCGAGCACAAAAGCAATCCGGGGAAGGCGTGACGGAGACCGTTCGGCAGGGACTCGAGCTGCTCGCCGCGGCTGAAGCATACGATCAGCTCCTGAAGCTCCGCGGATCGGTGAAGTTCTCGATCGACCTGGAGACCATGCGGAACGACCGGACGTGATTGCCGTCGACACCAGCTCACTCCGGCGATTCCTGGCAGGCGAGACCGGTGCCGACACGGACGCCCTCGCTGATCTGTTGACGCATCGCCAGACGGTGCTTCCACCGGTCGTGATGACGGAGATCCTGAGCGAACCGCGACTGCAGCGGGCGACGATTGCCGTGCTCACGGGAATCCCGATTCTCGAGATCCTCGACGGCTACTGGATCCGTGCCGGCGAGCTGCGGGCGAAGGTCATCGCTGCCGGCAACAAGGCAAAGGTGGCAGACGCGCTCATCGCGCAGAGTTGCATCGATCACCGCGTCCGGCTGTTGACGAATGACCGCGACTTTCGGCACTTCACTCATTGGGGACTCGTGCTCGCCTAGCCGGCACGGCCGGCTGCGCTGGTTGCTCCGCCTTGCACCTTCTCCGTTGCGTGCTGGAAGGTCCTTCGCTGTCTACGCAGCTCAGGATGACACCTCTTTTCTGCCGCGCAGACTCCTAGCGCAGGGGGGTCCTTCGTCGTCTCCGCGGCTCAGGATGACAGCTATCTCGGCTGCCGGGCGGGGCCGGCACGGCCGCGCCGATGGGCACGTCTTTTGAGATTGAAGAGTGCATGAGTGAACCAAGAGTCCTGATCGTCGAGAGCAACGACGCCCTCCGGGCCATGCTCTTCACCATCCTTCGCCATCAGCCGATCGGCGTCGACACGGCCGCGACCGCTGAGGACGCGTGGCAGAGAGTCACGACTTGCGATTACGCGCTCATCGTCATCGACATGGACGTCGAGAGCGCCGGGGCGTTTCTCTCTCGCTTCCGCGACGAGCGTGCCGAGGCGACTTCGTTCGTGCTCGCCGTACGCGACTCGCGGAGCGACGAGTTCCTCGATCCGGACGTCGTCTCGGCGGTGCTGAACAAGCCGCTGGAGATCGACACCCTGGCCGAGCTCGTGCGGGAGTGCGCGCTCGTCGTCCCGCCGCCCGAGGATCCCCTGCCGTGTGCGCCGGCGGAGAGCGACGTGCGTGCGCGGATGGAGCGCGGACCGTACATTGCGAATTGAGTTGGCGGTTGGCGGTTGGCGGGGGCCCCCGCGCCACCCCCCTCCTCCCGACAACCGCCAACCGACAACCGCCAACTGTCATGATCGAGATCCTCGGCTGGACCAGCTCCCTCATTCTCGTTCTCACGATTGCGAAGCAGGTCCACAAGCAGTGGCACGACCGCACGAGCGCGGGCGTCTCGACATGGCTCTTCGTCGGACAGCTCGCGGCATCGGTCGGCTTCACGATCTACAGCCTGCTCGTTCGCAACTGGGTATTCGCGGTGACGAACGGCGTCATGGTCATCAACGGGCTGCTCGGCTACGCGATCACGACGCGGCACAAGAGGAGCTCCTCCCCCGAACACTGAGCGAAGCGAAGTGTCAACGGAGCCCTCTCGCTACGCGCGCAAGGAACAGTCGCAAGCCCCCGAACACTGAGCGAAGCGAAGTATCAACGGAGCCCTCTCGCTACGCGCGCAAGGAACAGTCGACCTGAGG
>CAZLGP010000018.1:0-4608 GCA_964558905.1 uncultured Thermoanaerobaculia bacterium
CGGGTCCACCTATTCGTCTTATTCGTCCTATTCGTCCTATTCGTCCTATAGGTCTACCGCGCGGCGCGGAGGCACCCCCTTCGATGTTCTTACAGTCGGCAGGAACGCTCCGCGGAATCACGCGAATCGGCGCAGGTGCTCCCGCCACCAGGGCCAGTCGTGGCCGAACTGGCCGGGCCAGATCTCGAGGTGATTCGGGATCCCCTTCGCCCAGAGCATGGCCGAGAAGTCGCGGTTCTGCTGGACGAGCGAGTCGTGCTCGCCCGTGGCGACGACCCAGTTCACACGCGACAGCTTGCCCGCCCACTCCGCGTTCATGTTCGGGATGTACGACACGGGGCAGTTGAAATAGCAGTTGTCGTCCCAGTGGCCGTCGGTGAAGGAGTGGATGTCGAACACGCCGGAGAAGCAGATGGCACGGCTGACCAGATCGGGATACCGCCCCGCGAAGTTCGCCGCGTGATACGCGCCGAAGCTCGCACCGTAAACGACGAGGTCCCCGCGCTGCGCGCGATTGTGGATGTACGGGACCAGTTCGTGGCGCAGATAGGAGTCGTACTGGGTGTGCCGCGCGGCGCGCACGGCCGGGTGAACGTTCTTGTTGTACCAGCTCTCGTTGTTGACGGTATCCGGGAGGATCACCTGGATCTCGCCCCCGTCCACCTTGTCCGCCATCGAGTCGACCAGGTGAAAGTCCTCGTTCTCGAAGAAGCGCCCGGCCGAGGTGGGGAAGAGGATGGCCGGCTTTCCGAACTTGCCGAACCAGAGAATCTCCATCTCACGGTCGAGGGAGGGGGACCACCACTTCACATATTCTCTGTACATGATTCGGTCGTGGTTTTAAGAATTGAAAATTGAAGATTAAAGATTGAAAACTAAACGGGCGCAAATTGTGGCCCACTAATTGTTTTTCAATTTTCATTTTCTAATTTTCAATTTGCGCCAGCGCCCGCCGATTCTATACGATCGCCCGCCTTCGGGAGGGACCATGCGCAAGAAGAGAATCGGACTGCTGTTCGGGATGGAAGACACGTTTCCGTGGGCGCTCATCGACGCCGTCAACGAGCGCGGCGGCGACGACGTCGAGGCCGGAATCTGCGAGATCTCGTATCTCGAGGACGACGGCGTCTTCCCCTACGATCTGATCCTCGACCGCATCAGTCACGAGGTCCCGTTCTACCGCACCTACCTCAAGTGCGCGGCCGCATCCGGTGTACGCGTCGTCAACAACCCGATCTGGTGGTCGGCCGACGACAAGTTCTTCGACAACCTCGTCGCGAAAGCCGCTAATGTCGCCGTCCCGCGCACCGTCCTCCTCCCGCACAAGCAGCATCCGCCCAACACCGGCGACAAGTCGTTCCGCAACATGAAGTGGGTGAACTGGGACGAGGTCTTCAGCTACCTCGGTTGGCCGATCTTCATGAAGCCGGCCTATGGCGGCGGCTGGAAAGACGTGTACAAGTGCGACGACCGTGACGAGTTCTTCGCCGCATATGACCAGACCCGCGACCTGACGATGATGGCCCAGGAGGCCATCGAGTTCGAGCTCTACTACCGCTGCTACGTCCTGGGACGCAGCCGCGTGCGCATCATGGCCTACGATCCGAAGGCGTCGTTCTTCGATCGCTACGTGAAGAATCCGCCGCCCATGAGCCCCGAGTTCGAGGCCCGCATCCACCGTGACGCGATTGCGCTCTGCGAAGGCCTCGGCTACGACATGAACACCGTCGAATTCGCGGTGCGCGGCGGCATCCCCTACGCCATCGACTTCATGAACTGCGCCCCCGACGCGGACGTGCGCTCCGTCGGCCAGGAGAACTTCGACTGGATGGTCACGAACATGGCCGAGGTGCTCATCGAGATGGTCCGCGGGGAGAAGCGGTTCGAGCTCACGGGCAACTGGCCGACGGTCATGGATGTCACGAAAGACGCATCGACGCCGGTTGCGTGAGGGCAGAGGGCAGAGCGCAGAAGGCTGAGGCAGGCAGAGGCAGAAGGCAGAGGGCAGAGGGCAGAAGAGACGGCCCAAACGACTTCGGCCGAGTTTCTTCTGCCCTCTGCCTTCTGCCTTCTGCCTTCTGCCTTCTGCCTTCTGCCTTCTGCCTTCTGCCTTCTGCCTTCTGCCTTCTGCCTTCTGCCTTCTGCCCTCTGCCCTCTGCCTTCCGCCCTGATATCCTGCTGCCATGCCAGCACAACCGAGCTTCACCCTCGGCATCGAGGAGGAGTTTCAGGTCGTCGAGCCGGAGACGCGCCGGCTGAAATCGCACATCCACGAGCTCTTCGCCGAAGGGGAGAAGCGGCTCAAGGACGAGATCAAGCGCGAGATGCACGACGCGGTGATCGAGGTTGGCACCCCGATCTGCCGCAACATCGGACACGCGCGACGCGAGATCACCCGCCTGCGCAGAGAGATCATTACCCTCACGCGCGAGAACGGCCTGTGCATCGCCGCGGCCGGCACGCATCCGATCTCGCATTGGAAGGACGTGCCGATGACGCCGCACGCCCGTTACGACCAGATCGTGTACGAGCTGCAGATGCTCGCTCGCGCGAACCTGATCTTCGGACTGCACGTCCACGTCGCCGTCGAAGACTTGGAGACGCGCATCCAGATCATGAACGCGGTGCGCTATTTCCTCCCGCACATCTTCGCCCTTTCCGTGAACTCGCCGTTCTGGTGCGGCCAGAACACCGGCTGGAAGAGCTATCGGGCCAAGGTGTTCGACCGCTTCCCGCGCACGGGCCTTCCCGATCACTTCGAGCGCCTCAGCGACTACGACCAATACGTGCAGACGCTCATCAGCACGAACTGCATCGACAACGCGAAGAAGATCTGGTGGGACGTCCGCCCTCATCCGTTCTTCCCCACGCTCGAGTACCGCATCTGCGACGTGCCGATGCGCATCGACGAGACCATCTGCCTGGCCGCTCTCTTCCAGGCCATCACGGTCAAGCTCTACCGCATCTACTCGAAGAACATGGGCTGGCGCCACTACCGCCGGGCGCTGCTGAACGAGAACAAGTCCCGCGCCGCACGCTTCGGCACGGGAGGAAAGCTCATCGACTTCGGGAAGCAGGAGGAAGCTCCGTACACCGCCCTGTTGGACGAGCTCCTCGAGTTCATCGACGACGTGCTGGACGAGCTCGGCTCGCGCAGCGAGGTCTACTACGCGCGCGAGATCCTGAAGCGCGGAACCGGCGCCGACCGCCAACTGGCCGTCTACGCGGAACGGAACGACCTGAATGATGTGGTGGATTACATCGTGAAAGAGACCGAGCACGGAGTCCTCAGAGATTGATCCGCCACGACATTCACGAGCGTCACGACTTCTTCGAGTACATCCGACTCGAAGACTCCGTCCCCACCCCGCAACACGACCGCATCGACGTCGCGGTGCTGGACATGAACCACTCCTGGCCGAACGTCGGGCACGACGCGCTCGTGCACGTCATCGTCGAGGCCGCCGAACCGTTGCGCGAGGAGCTCGTGCGTCGAGGCCTCAAGCTACGCGTTCTCTCGTTCGACGTGCGCCGCCGCAACCTCATCCCTGAACCGCCGAACGGCCGCTTCCGGCTCTACCTCGGAACGGGCGGCCCGGGGCACCTCGATCCCCGCCTCAACGACGGCGTCAAGGAGTGGAGCCAGGGCGTCGAGGAGTCCTCCTCCTGGGAAGCCCCGCTGTTCCGTCTCTTCGACGAGATCCTCGCGAATCCTTCCGCGGCGATGATGGCGGTCTGTCATTCGTTCGGCCTCGTCTGCCGTTGGTCGGGTATCGCCAGTCCTGTGCTGCGCGCGGAGAAGAGCAGCGGCATGCCGCTGAACCGCCTCTCCCGTGAAGCGATGGGGCATCCGTGGTTCGAGCAGTTCGCGCGCGAGCTGCCGGACCATCAGCATTTCCGCGTCATCGACAACCGCCTTTTCGATCTGATCCTCGGCGACGCCGGCAAGTGCATGCCCATCGCGTTCGAGGCCGCCGGGAGCGCGCTGACGATGGTGGAGGTCGCGCGCGATTCCGGCGGAACGATGCCGCGCTTCCTCGGCGTCAACCACCATCCGGAGATCGTCGACCGCGAGCACATCATGCTCGTCCTCGACGAGAAGCGCGCGCACGGCGAGGTGAGCGAGCGTTGGTACACCGAGCGCACCACGACGATGCGCGATCTGTTCCGCGGCGAGAGCGAGCGCCAGAGCCGCCTGACGTCCCGCTTCACGCTGCTCGAACCGCTGCGATTCCACCTCGAACGGATCGTCCGCGAACGCTAGCCGGTACGGCCGGAAGCGCTGGTTGCTCCGCTTTGCGGCACGTGACGGATACACTCTCCCGGCGCGGCTTCGCCCACGAGCTGCGTTCGACGAGCGTGTGACTCTCCGCTCCGCCCGCTCACGACGCGCCGGCTCGTCTGAATGACATAATCCGGGCGGCGATGCCCACCCCCGGAATCAACATCGTCGCCATCGGCGGCGGCACGGGCCTGTCGACGCTGCTGCGCGGACTCAAAACGTACGTCGATGCCGACGGGGCATGGTCCGTGGGCGCTCTCGGAGCGATTGTCACCGTGACCGACGAAGGGGGCAGCTCGGGCGTCCTGCGCAAGGAGTTCGGGATG
>CAZLGP010000019.1:0-18550 GCA_964558905.1 uncultured Thermoanaerobaculia bacterium
AAAGGGTCGGCATCCTGCCGGTCGCGCCCGGCGGACGGCGGCGGCTGGCGTCGAGCGTGACGTAGTCGAGCTCGCGTCCCAGGCGCGCGGCCCGGAGCATCAACCCCCCGCGGGCCATGTCCCCGAGACCCGCGAATGCCGCGGGAAAGCGCAGTTTGTCGCCGAGGATCGGGCGCAGGACGTCGACGTATTTGCCCGTGGCCACGCTGCCGAGGAGCACGATCCGCGCGTCCGGCTCCGGCTCCAGCGCGCTGGCGATGAGCTCCGCGTGCTCCCTGAGCGGCTTGACGTAGTTGCGCGCCGACGCGTCGATGTCGATCTTCCGCATCCGCTTCATCCGCTCCTCGGTGATCCGCCAGTCTGGCGGCACCAGTCCGTATCCGGAGGTGATGACGAAGATGCCGTCGCCGCCGATGACCGCGGACGGCATCGCGAACGCCCGCGCATAGGCGATCTTCCCGCGGAAGTACAACGAGGACATGAACGCGAACGCATCGCCGATCTCGACGCCGCCCTCCGACCGATACCGCACCGCCAGATCGAACCGCGCCCGCGCCGACATGAGCTGCCGCGCACGAAGCCCGTTCAGGGAGGCGGGGGAAAGGAGGAAGAGTTTCGTGGGCATGAGCTCTGGTGGGGCGCGGGCTTCCGGCCCGCGCTGTTCACCGGCGCAGTCTCTCTACGCGTAAAGAAGACGCCGACCCTTGGGTTCGGGAATCGCACCGCCACTGTCTCGAGCGGTCTCCAGCCAGAGACCGATCGCTTGCTGCGCATTCTCGAGTTTCGTGTGGGGGGGATGCGGTATAGAGTCCTATGAGTTAGGCCGCGCCCCGAGCCAGTGGGCGAACTGCTATGAGGTCTTCGTCTTGTACAGGACGGACATCGCCGACTCGCAGGGTCACGAGCGCCTGTGTTCGCCCAGAAGCTGTAACGAACTCCACTTCGAGCCCGTCGGGTTCGTAGGCCTCCACGACCGCACCGAGATCACCGGCACGGAGGCCGTGTTGCGGGAAGTCTCGGTCCAGGACCACGGTGTCGAGTGCGTGGAACTTCATTTCGATTCTCCGGGGAAAGCCGTCACGAACCTCGGAACCTGCTCTCCTTTCAGGATGATCCAGACGACCACAACGGCCGCCCGTCGCCCTGATGGCCCTTCAATGGTAGCACGCACCTCGAACTTCTGGCCGAAGTCACTCGGGGCACCCGTGGACGCGTCGTCTGAAAGAGCCAGTCGCTTGAACTCGCCTTGCAACGCTTGCCAGCTGTCACGGGAGTACCCGAGGCTGCCGAAGAAAGCGGCCTTGAACCGCCCGATCGGGTGCTCGAGAGAGAGCAGATAATCCCGCACCTTGGCGGGATCGACGAATGCCTTGTCGCCACCGGGAATTCTCATCGTCGAATCTGCCTGGCTAGCGCGGCCTAACGGACCAGCACTCAGCCGCGGCAACCACACGCGAAAGTCTACCGCGCTTGGAGCACTTGCGGCGCGGTTGACGTCGGCTGCAGCGGCCTAGTTGGACGAAGCCGCTGAGGCGGCGCGCTCCGCGTCCTTCAGGGTTTCCGAGCAAGGCACATGAGTCGGTGACTGCTCGCCTCTGAGCTCTCGTTGGGAGTCCACTGATCGAATCTCATTGAAAGGAGATCGATCATGGTCATGACTCCCTTGCGTCAACGGATGCTCCAGGCTCTCAGGATTCGTAATCGTTCAGCTCGGACAACGCACACCTACATCTCCCTCGTTTCTCGGTTTGCCCTCTTCTTCCATCGCCCTCCAGACCTTCTGGGTCTGCCGGAGATCGAACGATACCTCTTCTTTTTGCGCGACGAGATGAAGATCTCGTACAGCCTCTTCAAACAGACCGTCGCTGCTCTTCGCTTCTTCTACCTCTACGTCATGGATCGGCCGGACCTGGTCCTGCGCATCCCGTACGGCCGCCGCGAGAAGCACTTTCCCATCGTCCTGTCCGTCAATGAGACGCTGGCCATCCTCGCCGCACTCGGCTCTCTGCGGGACCGCGTGCTGATGACGGTTCTCTATTCAGCAGGCCTCCGTCTCGGCGAAGTCTGCCGCCTCACGGTCGCCGACATCGACTCGCCACGCATGCTTCTCCACATCCGTCAAGCCAAGGGACACAACGACCGACAGCCCCACTCTCTCCCATCGCGCTGGAACTGCTCCGCGAATGGTGGCGTCAGACCATGCGCGGGACTCGGCCCACGGGGTTGCTCTTCCCTTGCGCCAAAGATCCTTTCCATCCCATCCATCACTCCACCGTCCAGCGTGCACTCAAGCTCGCCGTTCGCCGCGCGGGGATCAGCAAGCGCGTCTCTCCACGCACCCTTCGTCACTCGTTTGCCACGCACCTGATGGAGCAGGGAATGAACCTCCGCGTCATCCAGATCCTGCTCGGTCACGCCCACACGCGCACCACCGAGATCTACACGCACGTCTCACCGGCTCACGCGCGCAGCCCTCTGGACACCCCCCCGCCAAAGTCACCCACCGCCGGCAAGTAGCTCGTCATGACGCACACGGTCTCACTCGGCGCGATCGCTCGCGCGAAGGGCGGGGAGCTTCTCGCCAGTCGCTCGATCACGCCCGCCCAATGCAAGGTGCTGCGTTCCATCGCAGACTGCCGCACCGACGCTCTGGGCGGTCACCGCGATCACTGTGACCGTTGTGACTACGAGCACATCTTCTGGAACTCCTGCCGCGACCGTCACTGTCCCGGCTGTGGCGCCGAGGCTCGGGAGAGCTGGCTCGAGAAGCGCCGCGACGAGGTCCTCGACGTTCCGTACTTCCACGTCGTATTCACCATTCCGGACTCTCTGAACGTTCTCGCGCAGTACGCACCTGCGATCCTGTACGCGATCCTGCTCCGCGCGGCCGGTCAGGCTTTCCTCGATGTTGCACGAACCAAACTCCGTGCCCTCGTCGGCGTTCTCACGGTGCTTCACACCTGGGGGCAAACGCTGGTCTTTCACCCTCACATTCACTGCATCGTTCCCGGCGGCGGCTTCTCTCTTGACGGCCGCCGCTGGGTGCGCGTTCCCACCGGCACATTCCTGCTTTACTACAAGTCTCTCTCTCGCCGCTTTCGCACTCACGTCAAGAACGCCATCACGGAGGCCTTCGACGATGGCACCCTTAAACTGCCCGTCTCCGTCGTCGCCGACCGGCAAGCTCTCGACCTGATGCTCGCGCTGGCCTCGAAAACCGACTGGCACACCTACGTCAAGCCTCCGTTCGGCGGACCAGAGCACGTGCTCGCGTATCTCGCTGCCTACACGCACCGCGTCGGCATCTCCAACCACCGCATCCTCTCGTTCGAGAACGAAACGGTCACCTTTGCCTATCGCGACTACAAAGACGGCAACGCCCAGAAGACCATGCCGCTCCCGGCGACGGAGTTCCTCGACCGGTTCCTACAACACGTCGTTCCGCCCCGCTTTACCCGCGTTCGCTACTACGGCTTTCTCTCGAACCGCGACCGTACGGCCAACATCGCCAGAGCCCGCGAGCTCATCGGGTCTTCGCGCAAGCTCCGTCCGCGTACACCGCCTCCCGATGCCCGCCTCTGTCCTCAATGCAAACAAGGAACGCTGCGCATGCGCTCGCGCATCGACCCTCAACGACCAAGGACCTGGTTCGACTCGTCATGACGCTCACTGTTCCCGGGTCGCCTTCGGTGTCGAGCACTGAACCTGTTCTGCGAGAGCTTCGTCTGCACCGCCGTGAGCACTCCAATATCAGTGCATTCGCCTGTTCTCGTCTCGCTCATCGCCACGGATTCCGCGGACTTTGCTCGGGTCTCGCCGCTCTCTGGAAGTCCTTCGCGCGCACTACGATCCACCGCCCGATCCCCGCGGCCCGATACTTTCCCCACGTAGGCACGTTGCTTCGCCCAACTAAACTCTTTACCGCATCCTGACCTCGGACGCGTCACCCACCTCGCCGTCGACACCCCGTTCTGCTCGTCACGAGCTACGCGTGGCCGGATGCAGTAAAGAGTCCTATGAGTTAGCCAGCTTTTCGGATGAGGTGTCGGTAGCGCGGATCGGTAACGGTGGTGAGGAGGTGCCCCCGCAAGCCGTTCTTATCCGCTGTCGATAGATTCCCCGAAAGAAGGACGATCGCGAGCACGACTTTGGAGAAAGGAAACGCCGTGCCTGACGCCGGCACGTGCTTCATGTAGGAAGAGAGTTGGAAATCGAGTTGCGTTGCGTTCGAAATGCGATTCAGGTTTGCCAGTACCTGCAAGCCTTGGAGGAGACCGTTATCCTGCAGCACCTGCGAAACATATCGGCGTGTATCGCGGGGAAGAAGAGGGACGATGCTCGCAACCTGCCGTGCGCACCACCCGGAATGTTGCCATGTTGGTTGATGCTGTTTGAGGAACGACACCACGTCTTCGGGGTTGGCATACTTGGAGATCACGTTGAGAGCGGCGCCGACAGGAAAGGCTTTGCTTCCAGTTCGAAGATCCGCCAAGTTATACCCAAGTTTCAAGAGTTCGTCGGGCCGTGCGCCCGTGGATGGTACTGACCAAGCGATCAGACATCTGCCAACATCAAAGAGAGAGCCGTCGTCACCGCAGTGCCCAGAAGTAAGGAAGTCGCGGATGAGGGCGATTCGTCTCGTCGAGTATCCCAGCATGCCTAGGTATCGAAGCACTGCCTCTCGCATGCCTGGGTGAGATGCCAACAACTCGGCGAGGTCACCTACTGCATGGGGATCGCGAAGCTCGCTAAACAACCCCAGGTATCGCTTTTGGACCTTTTCCCAGTGCCCGACACGCTCGCAGGCCTTGAACTTCCTGTAGGAACCTCGCAGCGTATCCCGGTGGGCTCTTGCCAAGACCGGCGTATTTGCTCCATTGCGTATACCGTTAGAAATAACTGTCACTGCTCGGTTGTGCCGGATATTGAAGTGTTCCACGGCTTCGTGTGATGACAGTATTCTCGTCTTGGCCGCGTTCAGTTGAAGGCCCTGGCTGTTCACAATTTCCTGCAAACGTCGGAGAAGTACACGCCCCTCTTTTCGGCTCGCGACGCCGGCGTCGATGTCATCCATCCAGCGAACAAATGTTCCAGACGTCGCTTGCTCGAGCTCAGTGTCAAGGGCGAACAGATAGGCGTGAGCGAGCAGACGCGGAGCGTCGAAATTCAGCTGCGGGAGTCCAACGCCAGAGTGCGGAATGTAGTAGGGTCGCCAGACCAGCGTCTCAAGCACGAAGAATAGTAGGTCCAGAACATGTTCGCCAATTTTCGACGCGGCGGCGATTACATTTCTCAGTGAATGCAGAGGGATCGTATCGAAGTAGTTCGCGATGTCTGTGACGACTAAAAACGCGTGCGTCGTCGCGAACTGGAATATCTTCTCTTGAAACTCCGGCCAGAGCTGCCACCACGGATAGGCGAAGGTGCCATCCACGCGGTCGACACTCGGCGGCATGTGACTTCGCGAATAGTACGCGCGCTTTGACGGCTGCACCGCCTTGAGTTGAGTCTCCAGCGTGTTGACAACGCACTGAAGCAACAACGCATCCGCTGGATCCGGGATCGCAACGCGTCGACTGATGCCATCCTTCTTTTCAATCGTGACGAACTCCGGTGGGCGGGGGCGATAGCGACCGGCCTCGACATCGGCGCTGATGCGACCCGCAATGCCGGCTATGTTGCGATGAATATCGAGATAGTCGTGGATGTCAGGCAACACCTGATTTCTCAGCCCGTTTCGGACAGAGCCTTTCCACGCGCGAACGAGAGCGCTTCTGCTTGCGACCTGGGCCAGATCTTTGACAACCGCGCTCGTAGGCATGGCAACAGCTGGCTAACTCTATATCGAGCCCCGACGTCCCTCGTCGGTTCTGATGGCGAAATTCAGGTGCGACGGATATCGGGCGAATAGGAGTCCGGTGCGGGGATCGTAACACGCTGGGTGGACATGGGTTGCTGGGCGGGAGGACTTCATGGCGGGCGTTACGCGACGGTTCTCGTCGCCAAGCGTCGTTGAATCGCACGCCTCTTACCCGTTCCTGACGGGAAAAATCGCGTCGTGACGGATAACGGGCGAAGAGGGTGCTCGTGCGCAAACCGCAACCTGTTCGCAGGGCAAGGCGTTATTGTCGGCTCGGTCTGTCGCGCCGGGGTTATGCGACGGCCTCCGACGCCTATCCTCCTCGAAGGTGCTGATCAAGTCGCGTGTGCTCCGAACGCTCGAAGCCCGAGGCCCGATAGGATCATGCCGGAGCTCCGACTGCCGCGTAACGTACCCGTGAGCATGCGCCTTCTCATTCTCCCTCAGGCGTAACGAGCTCGGGAGAGGAGTGCTTCGCCACGGGGCGACACGCGGTACCCGACTTGGAGACTCTCCGTGAGGCCCAGCTCCTTAAGCTTCCGGATACTGACTTTCAGCCACTGCTTGTCCACGTCAAGCTGCCGGGCCAATTCGGCAGCGCGGCAGCCTGGCCTGTCCTGGATGGCTTTCAACGTCCGGAACGTCCATGGGCCATGGTGGGAGCTCGCGTCCAGACGACTCAGCCTGGAGCGAAGTTGCCCAAGCTCTTCCGCGGACAACTCAGCTCTGGATCGGAGCTCGGTTCGGGGGTCTGCACCCTGCAGGTGAAGACGTACGCGGAACAACGAGCCCTCCGTCCGCTTGCTCAGCGAGAAGTGAAGTGCAGCAAGATCAGGGAAGCCTGCAGCATTTGCGTCCGACGCGGAAAGATCGGCTTCCGCAACTGGCTCGACCGACTCAATGGCAAGGACACCTACGGCCGTGCGAAGTGTGCTTCCGGATTTGACCCTGGGCTTGGCCCACCGCCGGAACGCGACGGTGACCCGCCCCTCGGCGATCAACTGAAGGTCGCGGATCGGGATCAGCATTCCAGGGACGCCTAGTGTCCCGTCAACAAGATTGAAGGGGCACTAGGAGCAGCTTACCATCCGAACTGTCTTAGGATCGACCGAGTCAGAAGCATCCCGACTTTGGCACCAGTCCTGGCGGGAGTCACCGGTCCATACCGAGGAGGTCATCATGAAGGGGAAGCGTGTACGCCGCCCGATGGTGTTTGTTGTGTTCATTCTGCTGCTCGCCTCCGTGGTCGGATCCGACTTGCGGGCTGAAGGCAGTGCGCCCTGCGCCGCATTGCTGACGGCGGCCGAAGTGCAAACCGCGCTGGGAGTGGAGGTTGAGACAGTGGAACCGGTCGAGTATTCGGCAGGCTTCACAGTTTGCTCGTGGACGAAGCACAGTCCGGAAGGACAGCTTGGCGTGAACCTCTCGTTCTTCGAACTGGAGGCAATCCGGGAGGCCATGGTCTCAGCCGAATCCATTCCCGAGTACTTCGATCTTCAGGTTTCGTCGAAGCGGGAAGAGAGCGGGGCCGAGCCCCAAAACCTCGACGGTGTCGGCGAGCGAGCGGTTGTGTTCTCTGAAGAGGGATTGTGGATCGTGATGATCGAGTTGGAGGAAGGGTTCGCTCATCTCGCGATCAGCCCGAGCGACGTCGCCCGCTCTCAAGTGGAGGCGATGGCGAGGGCCGTGGATTCACGCCCGAAAGAGTGAGGGGCCGGCAGCGGCGGGCGAAGAGGAACGGGCGGCGCGATCAGCCAACGCGCGACTTCTCATAGCGGACGTCGCCGTGATCTGCTGGCGCCGTCATCGCCCATCCGGCCGCTCGGTAGAACCCGTGAGACCGGTTGTGCGGCTCCTCTCCCGTCTGGAGCCAGATCGTCTTCCACCCCTGTGCGAAGAGCCACTCTTCGGCCACCTCGAGGAGCGCGCGACCGTAACCCCGACCCTCCATCCCGGGTGCGACGAAGATCGCGGAGATGCTTCCCGTCTGCGCGTCGGCCATGCTGAAGCCGGCGACCGTCCCGTCATGCTCGACGACCCAGGTCCGTGAGTCGTCGCTCGCGATCTGCCCGGCCATCGACTCCGGCGTGACGCCGCGGTCGGCGAGCTGCTTCATGTCGAGATGATTCTCCCGCACGCTCGTGCGGACGTCGAAAAGCTGCGGAATGTCGGCTGCGGTCGCGAGCCGGACGGGCGCGCGCAAGCCCGTCGATGGCCGGTTCGAGTGGGATGTCATCGGGGTGCTCTCGATCCGCGCATCGCGCGGCGAAACGATGGTAGCCGACCAGTGATCGACGAACCCGTCGTCCCAGGCGCAACACTTGTCCGCGGCGTACTCGGATCGTGGCGCTCAACACCTGCGGGCTCGGGCTGGAAGCCCGGCGTCCTACGACGTGAGCTTCTTCGCCGCCTCGGCGACGACCCGCGTGCGCACTCTCTTCATCGGCGCGAGCTTCTCGAGGACGGCGGCGCGTACGTCGTCGTCCGAAGGCAACTCCGGCTGGTATTCGAGTGCGAGGCGGATCTCCTCGGCCGCGCGATGGCCGTGGGTCTGCTCGGCGAGGGCCAGCGCGATGTCGATTCCGGCGGTCACGCCGCCGCCGGTGATGCGGTTGCCGCTGATGACGACGCGCTTCGCAACGGGCCAGGCTCCGAAGGGCTCGAGGTACTCCATCGCCGCCCAGTGGGTCGCGGCTTCGACGCCCGCAAGCAGACCGGCGGCGCCGAGGAGGAGCGCGCCGGTGCACGCGGATGTGACCCACGCGGCGTGCGCGCCCTGGCGCGCCACAAACGCGAGCGTGGCATCGTCGAGCATCGCGTCGTTCACGCCGGGACCGCCGGGAACGAATAGCACGTCGCACGGCGGCATCGTGTCGAAGGTAGCGGTGGGCACGATCGCGAGACCGCCCTCGCTGACGACCGGCTCGAGCGTCGCGGCCACGAGATCGATCGACACCGCCCGGAGGCGGTGGAAGACCTCATACGGCCCGGTGAGATCGAGCTGTGTGAAGTCGGGAAAGAGAACGCATGCGATCTGCACGCGTTCAGATTACTGCGAAGCGGGCAGGAAGCGCGCCGCGATCGCGGCGGCGTTCTTTTCGTTGAACGGGGCGCCGATGGTGTTCGACACGAACGCCACGCCCACGCGCTCCTTCGGGTAGACGAGCACGAACGCGCGTCCGCCGAGGGACGCGCCGCCGTGATGGAGGAAGGTCCGGCCACTCTCGTCCGTCGCGATGCGCCACCCGATGCCGACGCCGGTCGCTTTGCCGTCGTTCGTCTTCTGTGAGGTCGTCAGCACCTCCATGGGCAACCGCGTCGTTGCGATGAGGAACCGCGCGAGATCGCGTGCGGTCGACAGCGCCGCGCCCGCGGGGAGGCGATCGGAAAGGTCCACCGCCGGAGCGACGTTCGCGCCGTCGTAGAACGTGGTGGTCTCCGGTCCGGCAGTGAACGACGTCTCGCTCATCTCGCTCATCCTCGCCGGCTCGAAAACGAGCGACTCCAGCGCGGCTTCGAACGATCGGCCCGTGACGCGCTCGATCACCGCGCCGAGGACGTTGTAGCCGTAGGTCGAGTAGAGGTACTTCTCGCCGGGTTGCGCGACGAGCGGATCGTTTGCGAACCGCGCCAGCGACGCGGTCGCGCTGTCGTAGTGCGTCGTGCTGACGAACTCGCCCGGACCATAGTGACGGATGCCTCCGAGGTGGCCGGCGAGTTGGCGCAGCGTGATCTGGCCGTGGGCGAAGTCGGGCAGGTGTTTCGACACCGGATCATCGAGCTGCAGACGCCCCTGATCCGCGAGGCGGAGGAGCGCTGTGGCCGTGAGGAGCTTCGTCACGCTGCCGATG
This sequence comes from uncultured Thermoanaerobaculia bacterium, assembly GCA_964558905.1. GTDB lineage: Bacteria > Acidobacteriota > Thermoanaerobaculia > Gp7-AA8 > Gp7-AA8 > QHVT01. The sequence continues at coordinate 9,712 of CAZLGP010000019.1, forward strand.
CGGAAGCGCGTGTGTGCGGTGACCGGTTTGCTGGTCGCGACATCCGCATGGCCGAAGGTGTCGTGATAGACGATGTTGTCGCCGCTGATGACCGCGATCGCGGCGCCGGGGACCTTCGCGGTCTCGACGAGCGCGGCGAGCTCGGCTCGAGTCGCCGCGATCGCCGCGGTGTGGTTTGTCGTCGTCGCGCAGGCGACGAGCAGCAGGGGGACGACGGCCAGCTTGCGCATGGCGGGAGGGTACGCTGGAGCGGCGAGCGAGGGGTGTTACGTTCTCGCGCCGGCTGGCAGCCGGCGGACCGGCCGGCCAGCGGCCGGCGCGCCATGGGCTCGGCGGTGATGGCTTTGCGAGTGTTACGTTCTCGTGCCGGCTGGAAACCGGCGTAGCGGCCGGCTGGAAGCCGGCGCTCCGCTGCTCGGCGTTCCATTGCGCGGCGTTCCATTGCGCGGCGCTTCGCTCCGCTGCGCGGCGCCATGGGCTCGGAGGATTTTTGCGAGGTATTCGGCGGTGGGGCTGCCTTTCGCTTTGGAGACCTGTTCGGGGGTGCCGAGGGCGATGACGCGGCCACCGCCCTCGCCGCCTTCGGGGCCGAGGTCGATGACGTGATCGGCGGTCTTGACGACGTCGAGGTTGTGCTCGATGACCACCACGGTGTTGCCGCGGTCGACGAGGCCGTGCATGAGGTGCAGGAGCTTGGCGACGTCGTCGAAATGCAAGCCGGTCGTGGGCTCGTCGAGGATGTAGAGCGTCTTGCCGGTGGCGCGCTTGGCGAGCTCCTTGGCCAGCTTTACGCGCTGCGCCTCGCCGCCAGAGAGCGTCGTCGATGACTGCCCCAGAGTGATGTAGCCGAGGCCGACCTCCTCCAGCGTGCGGAGGATGTTCGCGATGCGGGGCACGTTGCGGAACACCTCGTGCGCGGACTCGACGGTCATGGCCAGGATCTCGGCGATCGAATGGCCTTTGTACTTCACCTCGAGTGTCTCGCGGTTGTAGCGCTTGCCGCCGCAGACATCGCACTTCACGTAGATGTCGGGCATGAAGTGCATCTCGATCTTGATCTGCCCGTCGCCCTTGCAGGCCTCGCAACGGCCGCCCCTCACGTTGAACGAGAACCGCCCCGGCCCGTAGCCGCGCATGCGCGCCTCGGGCGTCCCGGACATGAGGTTGCGGATCTCGCCGAAGAGCTGCGTGTACGTGGCCGGGTTCGAGCGCGGCGTCCGTCCGATCGGGGACTGATCGATGTCGATGACCTTGTCGATCAGCTCGAGGTTATCGATGCGATCGTGGTCGCCCGGCGTGTCGACGGCGTCGTAGAAGTGCTGCGAGAGCGCCTTGTAGAGAATGTCATTCACGAGCGTCGACTTGCCCGAGCCGCTCACGCCCGTGACGGCGATGAACACACCGAGGGGGATCTCGACGTCGAGGTTCTTGAGGTTGTTCTGCCGCGCGCCGCGGATGACGAGCTTGTTGCCGTTGACAGGGCGGCGCACCGGCGGAATCTCGATCTTCACCTCGCCGCGGAGGTACTTCGCGGTGAGCGAGCTTGGGAAGGTCTTCACCTGATCGAGCGTCCCCTCGGCCACGACGTGTCCGCCGTGGACGCCGGCGCGCGGGCCGAGGTCGATGATGTGGTCCGCGGTCTGGATCGTCTCCTCGTCGTGCTCCACGACGATGACCGAGTTGCCGAGGTCGCGGAGCTCGAGCAGCGACTCGATGAGCTTGCGGTTATCGCGCTGGTGAAGGCCGATCGACGGCTCGTCGAGGACGTAGAGGACGCCCATCAGCTTCGAGCCGATCTGCGTCGCGAGACGGATCCGTTGGGCCTCGCCACCCGAGAGCGAGGCGGCGTTGCGGTCGAGTGTCAGATAGCCGACGCCGACGGCGTTGAGGAAGCCGAGACGGTCCCGGACTTCCTTGAGGATCTTGCCGGCGATCGCTTCCTCGCGCGCGGTGAGATGCACGGTGCGGAAGAGCTCGTCCGCAGAGCGGAGAGAAAGCGCGACGATCCTGTCGACGGTCTGACCCGCGACGGTGACGCTGAGGGCCTCGGGCTTCAGACGCTTTCCTTTGCACTCCGGGCACTTCTTCGGAGTCATCCAACGCTCGATCTCCTCGCGGGTGTCGTCGCTGTCGGACTCGCGGTAGCGGCGCTTGAGCATCGGGATGATGCCCTCGTACGTGCCGCGGTACTCGTACGTCGAGTCCTCGCTGCCGAACTCGAAGCGGAGCTTGTCCTCCGAGCCGTAGAGGATGCAGTTGCGGGCCTTCTCCGGCAGCTTCTCCCACGCGGTCGTGAGCTTGAACTTGTAGTGTCGCGCGACGGTGTGGATCTGTTTGAGGCGCCAGTGCTCGGAGCCTTCCTTCCAGAGGGCGATCGCCCCTTCCTCGATCGACTTGGTCGTGTCGGGGACGAGCTTGCGCTCGTCGATCTCGAGGAGCACGCCGAGGCCGGAGCAGCGCGAGCAGGCGCCGTAGGGGGAGTTGAAGGAGAAGAGGCGCGGCGTGATCTCGCCGATGGAGACGCCGCAGTCGGGGCAGGCGTAGTTCTGCGACATCAGCTCTTCATTGCTTTCACCCGCGGACGCCTTCGCGTCCGCGGAACGTCTGTCCGCCTGATAGAGGATCTTGACGAGCCCTTTGGTCACGCGCGTGGCGGTCTCGAGCGAGTCGGCCAGCCGCTGGGCGATGCCTTCCTTGACGACGATCCGGTCGATGCGGATGTCGATCGTGTGCTTTTTCTGCTTGTCGAGGGTGGGAGGGCTGGAGAGCTCGATCTCCTCGCCGTTGACGATGGCGTGAGTGAAGCCCTCCTTCACCATCTGCAGCATTTGCTTCCTGTACTCACCCTTCTTGCCGCGGATGTACGGCGCGAGGATCGTGAACTTCGTCCCCTGCGGGAGCGTGAGCAGGCGGTCGACCATCTGTTGGATGGTCTGCGGATGGATCTCCTGACCGCACTGAGTGCAGTGCGGAACGCCGACCGAAGCGTAGAGGAGGCGGAGGTAGTCGTAGATCTCCGTGACGGTTCCGACCGTGGACCGCGGGTTGCGCGAGGTCGTCCGCTGTTCGATGGAGATCGCGGGGGAGAGCCCCTCGATCGAGTCGACGTCGGGCTTCTCCATCTGCTCGAGGAACTGCCGGGCATACGCGGAGAGAGACTCGACGTAGCGACGCTGCCCCTCGGCGAAGATCGTGTCGAAGGCGAGCGAGGATTTCCCCGACCCGGAAACGCCGGTGATCACGACGAACTTGTTGCGGGGGACGACGACGTCGATGTTCTTGAGGTTGTGCTCGCGTGCGCCGCGAATGACGATGGAGTCCATGGCGTGAGGACAATCTAACTCCGGACGGGGGGAAGGTGTTCCCGTTCTACAGGGGGTAGTAGCTTGCGCCGGTCGTCGAGTCGTCGAGTCGTCAAGCTCCCTGGACGACTCGAAGACGCGGCGACTCGAAGACTCGAAGACTCGAAGACTCGAAGACTCGACGACTCGTAGACTCGACGACTCGACGGCCCGTAGACTCCCGTCCGCTTGGCACTCGCCCTCTACCTGATCGTGACCGCGGTCCTCTCCACTCTGTGGAGCCGCCTCGTCCAGCGCGTTTCGGTGGGCGCGGCGATCGCGCTCGTCGTGCTGCCGCTGGTCTTCACCGGGCGGGCGATCTTCACGAACCGCGTCTACGCGCCGCTCGATCTGCCCTTCACGGCGGCGCCGCTGCGGGACTACGCGAAGGACTTCGGCGTCGAGAAGCCCCACGACATCGCGCTGTCGGACCTTCACTGCCAGGTCATTCCGTGGCAGAAGGCCGTCCGGCACGCGCTGTCGGAAGGCGAGTGGCCGCTGTGGAATCCATTCATTCTCAACGGCGACATCCTCGCGGCCGTGGCCCAGTCGGCCGTGTACGACCCCGTGCAGTGGATCGGTTTCCTCCTGCCGTTGCCGGACGCGTTGACGTTCGGCGCGGCGATGACGTTCTTCCTCGCGGCGTTCTTCACGTTCGCCTTCGCGCGGGCGAGCGGACTGAAGGAGGTGGCCGCGCTGGTCGCGGCCGCGGGGTTCACCTTCTGCGCGATGATGGCCTTCTTCGTCGGATGGCCTCTGGCGCGGGCGTGGGCGTATCTGCCGTTGGTCTTGTTCGGCGTGCGGCGGCTCGTGCGGGACGGGCGGCCGGCGATCCTCGTGGTCGGACTCGTCCTCGTGACCTTCTCCGGACATCCGGAGTCGGTGCTGCACGTTGTGTTCGTCGGCGTGCTGTATGGGCTCGCCTTGCGCCCGAGCCTTCGCGCGATCGGACTGGCGCTCGGTGCGGGCGCCGTGTCTCTGCTCCTCACGGCGATCTACCTTCTGCCGTTCGCGGAAGCGGCGCCTCTGACGCTCGACTACAAGATCCGCCACGAGCTCTACGCACCCGCCAGCTACGACCAGCTCGTGCGCCCCGAGGTGCGACGGGAGCGGATGGCGAAGACGTTCATCCCGTTCCACGCGCCGGATCCCTCCGTGCCGGGCTGGGATCCGCTGTCGGCGCGGGTCGGCGTGATCGTGATGCTGCTCGCCGTCATCGCGGTTTCGTGGCCCGTGGCCCGTGGCCCGTTGCCCGGAGTGCGGCGTGCAGAAAACCCGGCAACGGGCAATGGGTCACGGGCAACGTCCCAGGGGTCACGGGCAACGCTGTTCTGGCTCGCTCTCGCGATCGTCGGCCTCCTCGCCACCTTCGGCGCCTGGCCCGTCGCACACGCGCTGCACGCGTTGCCGCTGTTCGACATCGCGATCAACGAGAGGCTCGCGTTCGCGGCGGCGTTCGCGATGGCGATGCTGGCGGCGATCGCCGTCGATCGGATCAATCCGAAGATCGGCATCGCGGTCCTCGCGCTCGTGCTCATCGAGCGGACGAATGAGGACGGCGGGTTCTATCCGGCGATCGCGAAGGATGCGTTCTTTCCGCGCGTGCCGATCCTCAATGCCATCCCCCGTGACGCGCGTATGACCGGGGCCGGTACGGCGCTGATCCCGAACAACGCGGCGCTGTACGAGCTCGAGGATGTACGTGGGTACAACGCCATGACCTACCTGCGCCTCTACGAGACCTACCCGCTCTGGTCCACGTATCAGCGCGCCTGGTTCAACCGCATCGACGATCTTTCCCGGCCGTTTCTATCGTTCCTCAACGTCCGTTACGCGCTGGCCGATGCGAGTGTCCCTGTGCCGCAGGACTGGAGCATCCGGGCCATCGACCGGAACACGCGGCTGCTCGAGAACACGCGCGTCCTCCCGCGCGCGTTCGTCCCGAGGCATGTGCGCTACACCCGCGGCAACCCGGTGGACGAGATGAAGTCGAATGACGATTTCGAAGGGATCGCCTGGATCGAGGTGGCAGAGTACGAGCCCCACATCGCGCCGAATGGTCCCGGGACGGTCCGCGTCGAGCGCGTCGGCCTTGAATACCACCTCGACGCGACGATGCAGCGTCCGGGATGGATCGTGATCTCCGAAACACACTGGCCCGGATGGCGCGCGTACATCGACGGCAAGCGCGTGCGCGCCCACTTCGCGAACCATGCCTTCCTCGGCGTGCACGTTCCCGCGGGGGAGCATCGGGTGCGGCTGGTGTTTTTGCCGGAGTCGTTCGTGCGCGGGAGGGGGATCTCGCTGGCGACGGTGGTGGTGATAGGACTGATGGGACTGATGGGACGAATGGGGAGAGCTTCTGTGGCCGGTGGCCGGTAGCCAGTAGCCAGTGGCCGGCAGCCAGTGGCCGGTAAGCCGGTGGCCGGCAGCCAGTGGCCGGTAAGCCGGTGGCCGGTAGCCAGTAGCCAGTAGCCGGTAGCCAGTAGCCAGTGGCCGAAGCAAAGAGACGTGCGTCCACCGGTGCCCTCGGCAACTGGCAACCGGCAACCGGCAACGGGCAACTGGCAACCGGCAACTGGCCACTGGCCACTGGCAACCGGCAACCGGCAACGGGCAACTGGCCACTGGCAACCGGCAACCAGTAGCCCCCGCCAACGTCCTCAACTATGCTCCCACCGTTGCTCGCGATCCTCCTCTACATTGCGGTCACCGGAGTTCTGATCGCCGTCTGGCGGCGCTTCGTCCATCCCATCAGCAACGGTGCGGCGCTCGCGCTCGTGCTCCTTCCGCTCTGCTTCACCGGCCGGGCGCTGCTCACCGGGCGGGTCTACGCTCCGATCGATCTGCCGTTCGCCTCCGAGCCCCTCGGCGACTACAGGGCGGACTATGGCGTCGAGACGCCGCATCACGCCGGCCTCTCCGATCTGTACATGCAGCTCATGCCCTGGCAGAGCGCGGTGCGGCAGTCGCTGGCGAAAGGCGAGTGGCCGGTCTGGAACCCGTACCTTCTCTGCGGAACCATCCTCGCCGCGAACATGCAGGCCGCGCCGTACGACGCGGTCCAGCTCCTCGGACTGCTCCTTCCGCACGCCCAGGCGTTGACCTTCGCCGCGGGGATGACGTTCTTCCTGGCGGCGTTCTTCACGTTCGCCTTCGCGCGCGCCCTCGGCTGCAGCGAGCCGGCCGCGCTCGTTGCCGCCGCCGGCTACACGTTCTGCGCGATCCTGGCCTTCTTCGTCGGCTGGCCCCTCGGCCGCGTCTGGACGTTCCTGCCCCTCGTCTTTCTCGCCGTGCGCCTCGTCGTGCGCGAGAGCGATCTGCGAGCGGCGGTCCTCCTGACGGCGTCTCTCTCGCTGACGATCTTCGCCGGGCATCCCGAGTCGATTCTGCACATCGTCTTCTGCGGCGCGATCTACGGCCTCTATGAGGTCCTGGTGACGAAACGTCCGCGCGCGATCGCGCTCGCGGCGCTCTGCGGCCTGCTGGCGCTGCTGCTCACCGCGGTCTCGCTGCTGCCTTTCCTCTCCGTTACGCCGCACACCGTCGAATACTCCGTGCGTCGCGATCAGTACGCTCCCGCGAGATTCGACATCCCGGACGAATGGATCGCCGGGCGCGCGGCGTCGTCGCTCTTTCCGTTCGTCGGCGGGCGTCCGGAGGGCGGGCAGAAGACGCACGCCTGGGACGCGTCGTCGATGCGCGTGGGGAGCGTCGTGCTCGCCCTCGCGCTGATCGCGCTTTTCCTCGCGCGAGGCAGGCGCGACACATGGTTCTTCTTCGCCTTCGCGGCGGTGATGGCCTGCGCTGGACTGAACGCATTCCCGGTCGGCCCGCTGCTGCACGCGCTGCCGCTGTTCGACATCGCGCTCAACGAGCGCCTGGGGTTCGCAGCGATCTTCGCTATGTGTCTGCTCGCCGCGTTCGCCCTGGATGCCTGGCCCTCCGAGCGGAAGCGCGCGTTCCTTGCCGCCGGAATCGTGCTGACCCTCGGCATCGGACTCGCGGTCGGAGGGAGTCTCCTGCGCGATGCGGAGATCCGCGCCGGAACCGATCCCGGCGTGATGGCCGCGCTGACCGTGGCGGAGCTCCTGCCGCTGGCGGTCCTCGCGGTGCTGCTGGCGCTGCGCGTGAAACCGCGCTACGCGCTGCCGGCCGTGCTCGCGCTCGTGCTCGTGCAGCGCGTCGTCGAGGACGGCGGGATGTATCCCTCGCTTCCGGAGAAGGCGTTCTACCCGGAGATACCGATCCTCCGCCATCTGCAGAACGACACCGCGACGCCCTTCCGGGTGGCCGGTCTCTACTACGCACTCGTTCCGGACACCGCCGCCCTCTACGGATTGGAAGACCCGCGCGGCTACGAGGCGATGACATTCGCGAGGCTCCACGAGACCTACCCCCTGTGGTGCGAGGCGCAGCCGGTGTCGTTCAACATCATCAAAGAGAAGGAACGGACGTTTCTGTCGTTCCTCAACGTGAAGTACGTCATCGGCTCGCTGGATGCGCAACCGGACGCGAACTGGAAGCTGGTGATGGAAGACCGGCGAAGCCGACTCCTCGAGAACACGCGCGTGCTGCCGCGCGTCTTCATCCCCCGCCGCGTACGCTACGAGCAGACCGACGACGCCGTGCTGCGCGGCATGAAGATGACCGCGGACTTTGCGGAAACGGCCTGGATCACCGTTCGGCAGTACAAGCCGCACGAGATCGCCAACGGTCCGGGGACGCTGGTCACGCGCCGCGAGGGACTCGCATACGACATCGACGCGGACCTCGAGCTCGACGCCTGGGTCGTCATCTCCGACTCGAAATGGCCCGGCTGGCGCGCGTACATCGACGGCCGGCGGGTGGAGACGCACTACGCGAATCACGCGTTCATCGGACTCTTCGTCCCCCAAGGCAAACACCACCTGCGCGTGGTGTTTCACCCCGAGGCGTTCACGCGCGGGCGGAACATCAGCCTGGCGACGATCGTGGGCCTGATTGCGCTGGCAGGCTACCGGTACAGGAAACGCGACCTTTCATCCTGAGAGGCTGTGAAGAAATCCACGTTTGGGTTGCGACGTGGCGTAGCCACGCGAGAATCATCTTGGTCCGCATGCTTGTCCCGCGCGAGCGGCGAGGCTTCACCCCACGAATACGCGCGTTTCACCACAGAGACACAGAGAACACAGAGGAGGACGGAGAAAGCACTGGAAGGGATGGAGAAGAGCACCCCTTTCCAGAGGTCTTCGTCCTCCTCTGTGTCTCTGTGTCTCTGTGGTGAATACGAACGTCCCTCACGGATCGAATCGCCGTCTCTCGCGAATGGAGTACTAACCCGCATTTCTCTCAGCCTTTCTGCTGCGACAGCCGATAGCGGCCTGTCTGCTTCGCCGCACGACGATTTCGCTCCTCAACATAGTGTCAACTATGCTTTCGTCGCGAAATCGCCGTGTGACTCGCATCCAGGCCACTCTCGGCTGTCTCGCGACGAAAGGCTGTGAGAAATGCGGGCT
>CAZLGP010000020.1:0-17232 GCA_964558905.1 uncultured Thermoanaerobaculia bacterium
ACGTAAGAGACGATTTCCGTGGACATCATGACAATCCGCCCATCGCCAAGTTCCGACAGGACGTTGCGGAAACGAACCCGCTCCACGGGGTCGATTCCGGACGTCGTCTCATCGACGAAGACGAGATCGGGATCGTTGATCAGGGCCTGGGCGATGCCGAGGCGTTGCTTCATGCCGCCAGAGAAGCCGCCGACGGCGCGACCGGCGACGGCATGGAGATTCACCATCTCGAGCATCTCCTGGATCTTCGCGCGCGACGTCACGCCCTTCAGCGCGGCGAAGTAGCTGAGGAGCTCGAGCGCGGTGAGGTTCTCGTAGACGCCGAAGTCCTGCGGCAGATAGCCGAGGCGGCAGCGGAGCGGATCGGGCTTCGCGACGACGTCGGCATCGCGGAAGAAGATGCGGCCCGCGGTTGGCTTCGTGACGGTGGCGATCATCTGCATGAGCGTGGTCTTCCCCGCGCCGTTGGGTCCGAGGAGACCGAGGACGCCGCCCTTTACGTGAAAGGAGACGTCGCGAGCGCCGTAGTTGCCGGAACGGAAACGCTTGGAGACCGACTCGATGCGAAGCATGGGGCGGTATACGGGCGGCGCCGCGGGAAGGTTTTTGGAGTGCGTCGGCAGGGCCCGATGCCGTCAACTTCAACTCGGGCACCGCGCCGGAGGCGCGCAAAGAGGGTAGAGCGCAGTATGGAGTGCGGAGGCAGCGCCTCCGCTTTCAAATTCGCACGCCAGGAGCGCAGCGTTGCCGTCCTGCCGCGTCGTCGGAAGCGAAGGCGCGCCAAGAGCGCAGCGTTACCGTGCTTGCCGCACGAATCGAAAAGCGGAGGCGGTGCCTCCGCACTCCACATGGTTTCGCGCGCAAAGGCGTCAGGCGCCGAGATGGCGGCGCTCCGATGTTTTGAGACGGTCCGCAGCGCCTCCGCTTTCCAATGCGCGGCGAGCGGCAGACACTCCGGTCTTGGCGCACGCTTGGAAAGCGGAGGCGCCGCCTCCGCACTCCAAAGCTACGCTTTTTTCTTGATCTGCAGCCTGGCTTCGCCGGTGTCGGCAACGCGTGCGAGTTGCGGGCTGCGGCCGCGCTTCTGGACCGGAAGGCGGGTGTAGACCTGCGTCGACAAGATCGACGCATGGCCCAGGATCTCCTGCACCTCGCGGATGTCGGCGCCGGACGAGACGAGCTGCACGGCCATGGTGTGGCGGAGGGAGTGCGGGGTCACGTGACGCTTGATCTCCGCCAGCCGGACGTGCTTTTTGAAAATGTTCTCGATCGAGTAGATCGTCAGACGCGTTCCGGAGCGGCCGACGAACAGCGCCGGCGTGGCGAGGCTGCGCTCCGCGCGAAGGTCGAGGTACTGGTTGAGGGACGCGAGGACATTCTCGGCGGTGAGCGTCACGGCACGGCCGCGCGTCGCCCGGCCGGTGATCTGGACCTGCTTCTTGGCGACGTCGACGTCGGAGACGTTCAATGCCACGAGTTCGCCGATGCGGATACCGGTGGAAAAGAGCAGCTCGAGGATGAGGTTGTCGCGGACGGCGCAGAAGTAGCGGTTGCGGCTGCCGGCCGAGTGATCGCGCGCGACGGCGAGCTCTTCGACCTGCTCCTTCGGAGCGGCGAGCAACGCGCGCACTTCACGGTTCGAGAGCACGGTCGGAACGCGGTTCTCGACGGGTTTCTTGATCCTGAGCCTGCGCGCGGGCGACTCCTCGACGATCCCCTGCTCTTCCAGGAAGCGGAAAAAGACCTTCAGCGCGGCGACTTTGCGGCGGATCGACGTGTCGCGATACGGGCCATCGCCGAGCTTGTCGAGATAGGTCTCGAGGTGCTGAGAGGTGATCTCGACGGTCGGAACATCACTCATGTGCTGATGGAACTGCACGAGGTCCGACTGGTAGGCGCGAATTGTCCGATCGGACAGATTCCGCACGGTTTGTCCATGCTCGAGGAATTGGGCGATTGCCTGCTGCACGTTCATAGTCAAGTCACTTGCGCCGTAATCTGCTGAGGGCGGGTCGAGTCGAAGTCTACGCGGCAAGGGTCGTTTGTCAACACTTATTTGCGCCGGACTGTATGCTAATAAGGCATTGATTCCTGATTTCCTGAGAGCCTGACGTGCGCGGTCTCCGACTCTACGTTCGCCCCATCGACACGGCCGACGCTCCGGCGATCTCGGCCTTCCTCGCCCTGCATCACTCGTCAGGCTCTCCCCCGGTATGGGGCCTGCTCGGCAAGCTCCTCGGCGACATCGTCGCGGTCGTGATGCTGGAGATCACGGACGATGCGCTCCGCGTCGACGACATCGTGGTGGCGCGCGATCTGCGACGGAAGCGGATCGGCCGCGCGATGTTGCGCGAGGTCGAGCAGCTCGCGGTGAAGTTCGAGCGCCGGCGCGTGGTCGTCGAGGACGCACGCGACGCGCAGGAGTTCCTCCGGCACATCGGATTCGAGAACGAGGGGGAGCGATGGACGAAGAACGTGTAGTGGACGGGGCACACCGCCCAGAGGGCAGGGGCCAGAGAATGCGAGGGCGCGCGCGGTCCTCCTGTCCCCTGCGTCCTGCCCTCTGCGCCCTGATCGCGCTCGTGTTTCTCGGCGCGTGCTCGAAACCGGCCGACACTCCTCCACCCGAGGTGGCTCCGCTGCCGGTCGTGCAACCGAAGCAGCCGGAGCCTGTGCCGGCGGAGTCGCCGCGCGAGCTTGCGCGTCGCGGTCTCGACCTTCTCGAGCAGAAGCAGTGGGATGACGCGGTCGCGATTCTCACGGAAGCCGCGAATGCATATCCCGAGGTCGCGCCGTTCCTGCGGCTGCGCGCCGCGGAGGCGGAGGCGGCGCGCGGCAACGTGCGGAGCGCGGTCGGGATCCTCTCGGAGATCGTTGCGATCAGCGACACGTCGGCGGCAACCGTCGCGCGGCTGCGTCTGCCCGCGCTCTATGCGCAGCTCGGCGACGCGCCATCGACCGACGCCGCATGGCGGCAGGCGATGCAGATCGGGATCGACGAGCTCACGGAGAACGACTTCGTGAACATGGCTGCGTCGCTGGCAACGGCGGGGCGCATGGATCTCGCGACGAGCACCCGCACCCACCTCCTCACGTCCTACCCGCAGGGCCGGTACACGGAGCGGACGTTCGACTTCGTGAAGAACGAGCTGGCGAAGCTGCCTCCGAGTGAGAAGGTCGCGCTCGCGGCGAAGCTCGCACGGTCGAATCGCTACGACCGTGCGCTGATGCTGCTTCCGGCCGACGCACCGGAAGCCCGCGCGACGCGCATCCGGGCGCTGTTCAATTCGCGCCACTACGCGACGCTCCTCGCGGAGACCGCGGATGCGAAGCTCGGCGATCCCGCGCTCATGCTGTTGCGCGCCCGCGCCGCGTGGCGCAACGATCAGCCCCAGCTGTTCCTTACCGGGCTGGACGCGATCGAGAAGGAGTTTCCTGCGTCGAGGGAAGCGGTCGAGGCGAAGATCCAGCGGGCCAAGTACTACACCACCGATTCGCCCGATCACGCACGCGCGGTCGAGAACCTCACGAAGGCGATCGCCGCCGGTGCCGGAGACGAGAACCTCTGGAACCTCGGCTGGACGTACGTGCTGTGGGGGCGCGACGACGACGCGCTGAAGACCTTCGACCGGTACGTGCGCGCGTACCCGGACGGTGACTGGAAGACGAACTCTCTGTTCTGGTCGGCGAAGATCCTCGATCGTCGCGGCAACACCGCCGAGCGCGACGCGAAGGTCGCCCAGCTCGTCGCCGAGTATCCGCACAGCTATTACCGATACCGCGCGGAGGAGCTCTGGAAGACGTTGAACGCGCCACGGGCCGGGGGCAACGTCTTTCCCGACCTCGACGCGGAGCTCGCGAAGATCGACGAGCCGCGCCTCGCCACCGTTCGAGAGCTGCAGTCGATCGGTCTCGATCGTGCCGCCGCGCGGGAGATGAAAGTCCTCGCCGCGAAGTACGAAGACAACGCCGGCGTGCAGTTCATGCTCGCCGACGTCTACGTTCGCGGTGGCGAGCCCTTCAAGGCCAACGGCGTGCTCCAGCGCCGATTCCGCGAGTTCGTCCGCCACGGCGGCGAGAGCATCCCCCGGCGTTTCTGGGAGATCCTCTACCCGCTTGCGTATTGGGACACGATCCGCGCCGAGGCGGAACGCCGCGAACACGATCCGTACCTCATCGCGTCGATCATCCGGCAGGAAAGCGGCTTCGAGCCGACGACGGTGTCCAACGCCGGCGCGGTCGGACTGATGCAGATCATGCCCGAGGAAGCCTCGCGCATCGGAGAGGCCGGCGGACTCGGTGGCGTGACGCGCGAGGACCTGTTCGACCCGCGGAAGAACATCACCGTCGGCGCGGCGGAGTACTCGCAAAAGCTGGCGGCGATGAACGACAACCCGATCCTGGCGATCGCCGCCTACAACGCGGGCGAGACCGCGGTGCGCCGATGGGTCGAGCGCACGCCGCCCGCGGACGCCGACCTCTTCATCGAGTCGATCCCGTATGCGGAGACCCGTCTGTACGTGAAGATCGTGACGCGCAACCGTCACGAATACCGGCGCATTTACGAGGGGAAATGACGCTGTCGTCCTGAGCCGGTGCGGCACGGCGAAGGACCTCCTGACTTGCGCGCTGATCAGGCTGCCCCGATTTTTCACAGCATCTTCTACTGACGTCGAGGACGTCATCGGTGTCATCGAGGCCGGTCCTGGTAGTACAGCGTGCCCAAGGCTTGGCCAGGAAGCGCTGCCGGCCGTGCCGGCTCAGGATGACAGTTCATTGAACGCGACTTGGCACCCGTTTTGGAGAAAGCGCAAAGCATGACTGACTAAGAGGTAGAGCCGATTCCGATCGCCCGGTCATCGGTTCTCAAGGACGGGGCGTACCAATGAACGCAATACCGCAGCAAGCAGCCAATCATGAACGCACCGGCGTTCTTGTTCTCTCCGCAATTCTCTCCATTCTCATCACGACGGAGATCGCAGCCACGACGCAGCTCGTGCTCAAGCGCGGCGCCCAGCTCCAGCACCCGGGCACATACTCCGGCATCGTCGATCTGACCATCGATCCCGGCATCGAGAACGCGAAGGTGACCGTCACAGTCGACAAGCAGAAGATCGTCACGAACCTTCTGGCCCCGTACCGTGTGAGCGTGGACTTTGGTCCGGCGCCGGTGCAGCACAAGATCACGGTCACCGCTTCCGCGCCGAAAGGGAAGCGCGTGCAGTGGACGGAGACGATCAACAAGGGGAACCTTCCGCTGGCGGTGAAGGTGAAGCAGCTCGATGTCCACACCTTCGAAGCGCAGACCACGTCGCCGAAGGACGACCCCATCGCGCTCGTGCAGCTCTGGGAGAACGGGCAGGCCGTTGCGTCGATGAGCGAGCCTCCGTATCGCTTCGAGGTGCCGGACTCGCTCCTCGCCGCGGGATTCGTGCAGGTGACGGCGAAGACAAAGGCCGGCGAAGAAGCGGCGGACTTCTGGTCCGCGGCCGGAAACATCGTCGCCGAGGAGATGCAGGTTCGGACGATCCCGATCTTCGTCTCCGTCGTCGATCGCCACGGCAACACCCTCGACGACGTCGACCGCTCGCAATTCCGCATCATCGACAACGACTCCGAGGCGAAGATCGTCGAGTTCGGCAAGGCCTTCGATCAGCCGATCTCCATCGCCCTCCTCCTCGACGCCTCGGCGAGCATGACCTACTCGATGACGCACGCCTCGAAGGCGGCGGCGGAGTTCGTCGCGAAAGCGCTGAAGGATGGCGACCGCTGCAGCGTCACGGCCATTCAGGACGTTCCCCGGCGGAAGCAGGCTCTGACGTCCGAGCGCGGCGAGGTCGCAGCGGCGGTCCGCGGCATCAAGTCCTCCGGAGAGACGGCGCTGTATGACGCGGTGATCAGCGCCATCCGCGAGCTGCGCGAGGAGAAGAATCGCCGTGCAATCGTCGTCCTCACCGACGGCAGCGATACCGGTTCGAACTACTCGTACGAAGACGCGCACAAGATGGCCCGCGAGGCCAGCATCCCCATTTACTTCATCGTCTACGAGGGAGGCGCGGAGCCGCGCGACCTCGACCGAATGCGCTTCCTCGCCGCCGAGACCGGGGGCTTCATCGCCACGGCCACGCAGCAGAACCTGATGGCGAAGTACGAGGCCATCGAGAAGGACCTGCGCGCGCAGTTCGCGATCAAGTACCAGGTGTCGGACTTCGGGAAGTCGAACGAGTACCGCCGGGTCAGAGTGGTGCTGGATTCTCCGAAGTTGACCGCGCGGACGATCAAGGGATACTTCACGCCATAGAGTTGAGTAGGGTCAGACCTAAAATCTCTACTTGACGCCGCCACGGCGGTGCGAACGTCCGCATTTGCGCGGCGTTAAGTAGAGATTTTAGGTCTGACCCTACTTAACTTCCCATTCGTCCTATCATCCGCGCGCGATGGACCGCCACGACGCCCTCATCGAAGACCTCCGCGCGCGCGTACACCGCGCGCGCTTCTTTCCGAAGCTCACCACCACGGACGAGCGTCTCGATATCACAGGGGCCACCGTCGAAGCCCGGGCGCTTCTCATCGCGACGCTGCACGATCGCCAGCGGCGACCGGTCGCGGTGATCACGGCCGGCGACGCCGCCGTCGATGACTTCGAGACCGCGCTGCGCCTTTTTCACCGCGAGCCGAACTGCGTGTCGGTTTATCCGGCGCCCTCGCTCTCGCCCTACCAGGACGTCGCCCCCTCCCTCGGGGTCGTACGCGAGGAGATCCGCGCCCTCGGCATGCTGATCGACGGTGCCGTGGATGTGCTGGTCGTTCCCTCGCGCGCTCTGTTTCAGCAACTCCCGCGTGCCGAGGACTTTCGAGCGCGCATCCTTCGCCTGGCCGAGGGCGACGAGCTCGACCTGCGCATGCTCATGCAACAGCTCGTCGAGAACGGCTTCGTGCGCACGGATCTCGTCGGCGAGGCCGGCGAGTTCGCGTTTCGCGGCGGCATCCTCGACCTCTTCCCGCCCAATCTGCCCCAGCCGGTGCGCGTCGAGCTGTTCGGCGACACGATCGACACGCTGCGCTGGTTCGACGTCGAGACGCAGCGCTCCGAGGAACCGTCCGGGCCGATCACGATCGATCCCATCACGCAGTTCCCGATCACGAAGGAGACGCGGCAGAGGCTGGCGAAGCGGATCTCGCTCGACTTCATGGATCCGCATTTTCGCCGCGACGTCACGGAGAAGATCGAGAAGCTTCAGGAGAACGGAACGTTCCCGGGTATCGAGCACTACGTTCCGGTCGCGAGCGAGTGCGCCACATTCGCGGACTACATCCGCGACTGGGATCTGATCCTGATCGAGCCCGACCAGATCACGGCGAGCATCGCCCGGTACGAGGGCCTGCTGCGCAGCGAGTACGAGATCGCGGCGGAGAAGGGCCGCGCGGTGTACGCGCCGGAGCGGCTCAGCGCCCCGGGCGTCGATGTCCTCGCGTTCCTCGGCACGTCGCATCTGAGCTTCAGCGAAGTGCACATCGCGGGGTCTCCGTTCGCGGAGCTGCGCCTCGGCATGCATCCCACCGATCGCTACAACAACCGTCTCAGCGAGTTTCCCGGGGACGTGCAGCGCAACGAGCTGCAGCAGATCTTCTTCACCGCGACGAAAGGCGGCCGCGAGAAGATCGAGCGCCTGCTCAAGGAATTCAGCGTCGCGTTTTCCGAGAACCGGATCGGCCCGGACCTGACGATCACGCCGGGCAACCTCGCGCGCGGTTTCAGCTTCGACGAGCTGGGGATCGTCGCGTATTCGGAATGGGACCTCTTCGAGCCCCCGACGTCGACGCGCGTGGGCAGCCGCAGGAAGAAATCCGACGCGTTCGTTTCCGATCTCCGCGATCTCAAGGCGGGGGACTACATCGTCCATGTCGATCACGGCGTGGGCCGCTTCCTCGGACTGCAGCGCATCCCCTTCGGCGACACCGAGCGCGAGGTCATGCAGATCGAATACTCCGGCGGCGGCAAGCTGCTGATGCCGATGGAGAACCTCAACCTCATCCAGCGATACACCGCCGGCGAGGAAGCGCAGCCGCACCTCGACAAGCTCGGCGGCTCGACATGGGGACGCAAGAAGGCCTCGGTCAAGAAGGCCATGCGCGACATGGCCGACGAGCTCCTCAAGCTCTACGCGACGCGACGGATGGTCCACGGCCACGCGTTCGCGAAGGACTCGCCGTGGCAGTTCGACTTCGAGGACGCGTTCGAGTTCGACGAGACCGACGATCAGATGACGGCCATCGAGGACGTCAAGGCCGACATGGAGTCGCGCAAGCCGATGGACCGTCTCCTCTGCGGCGACGTCGGCTACGGCAAGACCGAGGTCGCGATGCGGGCCGCGTTCAAGGCGGTGATGGACGGCAAACAAGTGGCGGTGCTCGCCCCCACGACCGTGCTCACCTTCCAGCACTACCGCACCTTCCTCCGCCGATTCGCGTCCTTCCCTGTCACGATCGAGCTGCTGACGCGCTACTACTCCGCGAAAGAGCTGAAGGAGATTCTGAAGAAGGTCGAGAACGCCGAGATCGACATCATCGTCGGGACCCACCGCCTGTTGTCGAAGGACGTGAGCTGGAAAGACCTCGGCCTGGTCGTCATCGACGAGGAGCAGCGCTTCGGCGTCGCCCAGAAGGAGCGGCTGAAGAACATCAAGAAGAGCGTGGACGTGCTGGCGATGTCGGCGACGCCCATTCCCCGCACGCTGCACATGTCGCTCGTGGGCATTCGCGACATCTCCGTCATCGAGACGCCGCCCAAGGACCGTCTTGCGATCCAGACCGCGGTCGTGCCGTTCGACGACGCCTTCATCGGAGAAGCGATCGAGTTCGAGGTGGGCCGCGGCGGACAGGTGTTCTTCGTCCACAACCGCGTGGATTCGATCTACTCGATGAAGGAGTATCTCGAGAACCTCGTGCCCGGACTACGCGTCATCGTCGGCCACGGGCAGATGGACGAGCGCGAGCTGGAGAAGGCGATGCTCGCGTTCATCAATCGCGAATACGACGTCCTCCTCGCCACGACGATCATCGAAAACGGCATCGATATACCGGCATGTAATACCATCCTGATTAATCATGCTGAGCGGTTCGGCCTCTCGCAGCTCTACCAGTTGCGCGGGAGGGTCGGCCGCAGCGATCGTCTGGCGTTCTGCTACCTGCTCGTTCCCTCGGATCGCGTGCTCTCGCCGGACGCCCGGAAGCGCCTCGCCGCGATCCAGGAGTTCTCCGACCTCGGTGCCGGATTCCGCATCGCCGCGCGCGACCTCGAGATCCGCGGCGCGGGCAACCTCCTCGGAGGCGAACAGTCCGGTCAGATCGCGGCCGTTGGTTTCGAGATGTACACGAAACTGCTCGAGGAGACGGTGCGCGAGATGAAGGGCGAGAAGATCGAGGAAGAGGTCGAGACCTCGATGAATCTCGGCGTCGACATCTACATCCCGAGCGAGTTCATCGGTGATGAGAACCTGCGCATGACGTTCTACAAGAAGATCGCGTCGGCGTCGTCCGAGGAGCGTCTGACGGACATCCGCAACGAGATGCGGGACCGCTTTGGAGCGCTGCCGGCCAACGTCGACGCGCTGCTGCACTTCGTGCAGGTGAAGTGGCTGGCGAAGCAGATCGGGGTGCTGTCCGTCGTCCGCGAAGGCGTCCGCGGCGTGATGAAGCTGACCTCACACGCGAAGGTCGACCCGAACAAGCTCCTCGTGTACCTCAGCGAGAACCCCGAGGCGAAATTCTCGCCGAACGGCGTGCTGTCGTTCCCTCTACGCGAGCACGGTACCGAGGTCATCGACGCGGTGGAAGGTTTGCTACGGACGCTCGCGGCGTGATGCCGTAAACAATTCCCTTAATGCGTCGAGGTGACGATCGCGCGAAACAACGCCGCGGAGCTGGCAAGTCTGCAATCGCTCTCGCTGTACTGAACCCCGGCGGGGGCGGGCTTTCTGGCCCGTCCCCGCGTGCTACACTCCGCCGCGCCCGTGCTCGCCCGCCGCGTCGCACTCCTGCTGCTCGCCTCCCTCTCGCTGCTTGTCGCCTGCAAGCGCAAGCCGTCCATTCCGCCCGACGTCATCGTGCGGGTGAATGAGCGGATGCTCACGCTGGGGGACTTCAAACGTTATCTCGACCGCAACGCCGGCACGGAGCTGGCGCAGCTCACTCCCGAGGTCGCGAGCGCGATGCTCGACCAGTACGTCGAAGAGGTGATCATCTCCGAGTATGCCGCCGCCCACGGCGTCGAGGTCCCGACCGAGAAGATCGCCGAGGCCGTGCGCACCGAGGCCGGCGCGACGGTCATCGAGAAGCGCGACGAAATGCGCCGCCAGCGGCTGATCGCGAATCTCACGGCCGAGGTTCCCGAGCCATCCGCCTCCGAGTTGCGGAACTACTATCAGAAGCACCAGAACGAGTTCCGCAGCGGCGAGGAGGTGCGCGTCCGCCAGATCCTGGTGAACGATGAGACCATTGCCAAGGACATCCTCGGGAAGCTGAAAAACGGCGCGTCGTTCAGCGAGCTTTCGACCGAATTTTCGCGCGCGCCCAATGCCAAGCGCGGCGGCGAGATCGGCTTCGTGAGCCGCGGCGAAGTACCGAAGATGTTCGAGGACGAGATCTTCCGCCTTCAGGCCGGGGAGGTCAGCGACATCATCGGCACGGACACCAGTTTCCACATTTTCAAGGTCGACGAACGCCGTCCCCCAGGCATGCTCGACGTGCAGTCTGCAACGCCCCTGATCCACTCCCGCCTGCGCGAAGACGCCGTGCGCGAACGCATGACTCAGCTCGTCGCCTCCTCCCGCCGGCAGATGGCCATCGCCGTGCTGACGAGACGGCTCCCCTTCCGCTACTCGGGGGCGCTCCCGAAGGCCGAGAACGAATAAATCCGGCCGTAACGTGTTGTGCTGGCTACCCGTCTTACCTGAGCACCGCATATGAAAAAAACCATTCTGATTCTCGTCCTGGCCCTCTGCACGTTCAGCGCGTCTGCCGCGCAGGTCCTCGAAGGCATCGTCGTTCGCGTCGGTGACCGCATCGTCACGCGCAGCCAGTACGAGCGCCGCCTCAGCGACCTCTTTGCGGAGATCGACGCCGCAGGCCGCCCGGAACAGGCCCCCACCGCAAAGGAGACCGCCCGCAATAACCTCGTCAATGAGCTGATCAGCGAGCTGCTCATCAAGGACCGCGCGGACCGTCTCGGCCTCAGCGTCACCGATGCCGAGGTCAAGGAAGCGGTGTCCCGCCTCAAGCAGCAGTACAACATCAGCACCGACGAGCAGTTCGACGCGTCCCTGCAGCAGTCGGGCCTCACCCGCGGCGAGATGGAAGCGCGCCTGCGCGACACGCTCATCACGAACAAGGTGTTCTCCCGCGAGCTCCGCAACCGCAACGAGCTCACCGATCCCGAGCTTCGGGAACGCTATAACCGCGAGAAGGAGCGGTACCGCCTCCCCGAGCGCGCTCACCTGCGCGAGATCGTGGTCCTCAAGCCCGAGGGGGACCCGGCGAAAGAGGCGGAAGCGACCCAGCGCGCCAACGAGATCGCGGAAGCGGCCCGCAAGGCCGGCACCGACTTCGCGAACCTCGCCACGACGATGTCCGAGTCCGCCACCCGCGACAAGGGCGGAGACCTCGGCGAGGTCGCAAAAGGGGATCTCGTGGCGGAGCTCGACAAGGCCGTCTTCACGGCACCGTCCGGCGCGATCGTCGGACCCATCGAATCGCGGTCCGCGTGGCACATCGTGCGCGTCGAACAGCGCCTCCCGTCCGAGGTGCCGGCCTTCGAGTCGATCAAGGACCGCCTCCGCAAAGACGCCAGCGAAGAGACGTTCCAGCGCGACTACAGGGTCTACATCGAGAATCTGCGCAAGGACGCTTTCATCCAGATCAACGATGAGATGATCCCGAAAGGGTGAAGCGGCCGATAGGACGAATAGGAAGCAAAGGTGCTCGCTCCCTATCGGTCCTATCGGTCCTATCCGTCCTATCGGTCCTATCGCTTCTCCACCCCGCGTAGTGCAACTGCACAATTCCCGTTGCCCTCGGACGGCGCCCCGCCCCCTCCACGGTAGATTCCGGCCGGACTCTTGACACAGCCCCTTTAAAGTTGCTTCGTCATGATCGAAGCCGCCATCCGCGCAATCCGCGACGCGCGCCCCCGTAGCGTCGTCGTCTTCACCGGTGCCGGTGTCTCCGCCGACAGCGGCATCCCCACCTTTCGCGGCCCCGGAGGCCTCTGGCGCAACTTCCGGCCGGAGGAGCTCGCGACGCCGGAAGCGTTCCGCCGCGACCCGAAGCTCGTGTGGGAATGGTACGAGTGGCGCCGCGGGCTCATTCGCGATGCGCAACCGAACGCGGCCCATGAAGCCGTCGCTCGCCTTCCTGACGCGGTCGTCGTGACGCAGAACGTCGATGACCTGCAC
Organism: uncultured Thermoanaerobaculia bacterium; assembly: GCA_964558905.1. Classification (GTDB taxonomy): domain Bacteria; phylum Acidobacteriota; class Thermoanaerobaculia; order Gp7-AA8; family Gp7-AA8; genus QHVT01. The sequence continues at coordinate 12,453 of CAZLGP010000020.1, forward strand.
GCGCGTGCCGGCGCGCGGGACGTCGTCGAGCTGCATGGCAACATCTTTCGGGTGCGTTGCACGCGCGAGCACACGACACACGTCCGCGGCGAGCCTTTCTCGGAGATCCCGCCCTACTGCGCGTGCGGCGCGCTCCTCCGTCCGGACGTCGTCTGGTTCGGCGAGGCGTTGCCTGACCATGCGGTCGCCCGGGCAGTCGGTGCGATCCGCGCCGCAGATCTGCTCCTCGTGATCGGGACGTCGGGGGTCGTCTATCCCGCGGCAGGATTCGTGAGCCTGCACGAGGGGCTCTCGATCGAGATCAATCCCGAAGCGAGCGGCGTCACCTCCGCCTGCAACTTCGCCATCGCCGAACGTGCCGCCGCCGCGACTCCGCGGCTCGTGGACGCGATCCTGGAGGCCTGACCATGTACCTGATGCGAGACATTCCTGAAGAAGCACGGCCACGCGAGCGTCTGCTCGCCAGCGGCGTCAAGGCGCTTTCCGACGCCGAGCTCCTGGCGATCGTGCTCGGCACCGGCGCGCCAGGCAAGAACGCAATTCAGCTCGCACGCGAGCTGCTCCTTGGGGGTCTGAACGGCCTCCGCCAGCGCGATCTGCACGCGCTCCGAAAGACGCGTGGCATGGGAAACGCCAAGGCCGCTCGGATCGCGGCGCTCTTCGAGCTGACGCACCGGCTCGCGCTGGAGATGCCGGAGAAGCCGCGATTCGACGCCACGATGCTCGGGCCGAAACTGGTCAGCGGCTACGGCCACTACCCGCAGGAGCGTCTCGGCGCCGTGCTCCTCGACTCACGCCACCGCCTCGGCCGGCAACGCGAGATCTTCGTCGGGACGAAGAACCGCTCGCTCGTGTCTCCCGGAGAGATTCTGCGCTTCGCACTGCTCGACGGCGCGACCGCGGTGGTCGTTTTTCACAATCACCCGTCCGGGGATCCAACGCCGTCGCCCGATGACATCACCTTCACCGCGCGACTGAAGGAGTCGCTCGGCATGGTCGACATCGAGCTCGTCGACCATCTCGTGATCGGCGCGCACCGGTTCCTCTCGATGAAGGAGCGGGGAGATCTCTGATGTCAGGTCGCAGCGAGTGCGGGCTTCCGCGAATCCGTCTGCCGGTTCACGTAGACCGGTGTGAACCAGTTGTAGCGGTCGGGGATCTCACCGGCGATGTAGGCGAAGAACTCTTTCTGAATTCGCTCGGTGATCGGTCCGCGTTTGCCGCTGCCGATCTGGATGCGGTCGATCGACCGGATCGGCGTGACCTCCGCCGCCGTGCCGGTGAAGAACACTTCGTCCGCGATGTACAGCATCTCGCGCGGGATGAACGTTTCGACGACCTCGTATCCGAACTCTTTTGCGATCGTGATGATGCTGTTGCGGGTGATGCCGCCGAGGATGGAGGAGCCGAGGTGGGGCGTGAGGATCTTGCCGTCGCGGATGACGAAGATGTTCTCGCCGGAGCCTTCGCTGACGTATCCGTTGACGTCGAGCGCGATGCCCTCGGCGTAGCCGTCGATGCCTGCTTCCTGGCGGATGAGGATCGAGTTCATGTAGTTACCGGTCGCCTTGGCCAGCGCGGGAAACGTATTCGGGGCCATCCGACTCCACGAGGAGACGCGGACGTCGACACCCACCTCGATCGCCTCCGCCCCGAGATATTTGCCCCACTTCCACGCGGCCACGACGACGTCCACCGGGCACGCGGAGGGGAAAACGCCAAGGGAGTGATAGCCGCGGTAGACGACCGGGCGCAGGTAGCAGTCCTCGAACTCGTTCGCCCGGATGACCTCCGCGCACGCATTGTTGATGTCCTCGTGCGTGTAGGGCAGCTCCATGCGATAGATCTTGCTGCTGTCGAACAGCCGGCGCGTGTGCTCCGGAAGGCGAAAGATCGCCGGCCCGCGCTTGGTGTTGTAGCAGCGGATGCCTTCGAACAGTCCCGATCCGTAGTGGAGGGCGTGCGTGAAGACGTGGATTTTGGCGTCGGCGAAATCGACCAGCCGGCCGTTCATCCAGACTTTCTTGACTTCCTCGAATGGCATCGGAAAACCTCCTCTGTCGAAGGCAACGTTGGCGGCGTGACCCGAATGGCGCCGATGGGTGGACTTCGGCCGGAGTATAGGTGCCGCTCTTTTGCAGTGTCAAATGCGAGAACGCTGCCGATAAGATCGCTTTCACATCATGGAGCTTCGCGGAAAAAACGTCGTCATCACCGGCGCCTCGAGCGGCATTGGACGGGCCACCGCTCTGGAGATGGCCCGTCGCGGTGCCAACGTCGTGCTGGCCGCCCGGCGAGGCGCGCTGCTCGACGAGGTTGCCGCGGAGTGCCGCTCATCCGGCGTGCGCGCCATCACCGTCGCGACGGACGTGACGAACCCCGCGGACTGCCGGAGTCTGATAGAGGCTGCGGGCGAAGTGGACGTGCTCGTGAACAACGCCGGCTTCGCGATCTTCTCCTCCGTCGTCGAGGCGAATGCGGACGAAGCCCGGGCAATGATCGAGACGAACTACCTCGGAGCGTTTCACTGCACGCAGGCCGTGCTGCCTCGGATGCTCGAGCGACGGAGCGGCACGATCGTGAACGTCTCCTCGATCACGGGGCTCATGGGCTTCGCGCGGATGAGCGCGTACTGCGCGAGCAAGTTCGCACTCACGGGGTTCACGGAGGCGCTTCGCGCCGAGGTCATCGCCAGAGGCGTGCGCGTTGCACTGGTCTGTCCCGGCACGACGGACACCGAGTTCTTCGTCAGGGCCGAGCGGGGTAAGATGCCCGGCGCCTCGCGCCTGATGCTCGCCGTCGAGCCGGAGCGCGTGGCTCGAACGGTATGCGATGCGGCCGAAGACGGCCGTTACCGTCGCATCCTGCCGGCACTCGCCGGGATCTACATGCGATTCAAAGAATTCTTCCCTCGCACCGCACACCTGCTGTTTCGCCGGGTCTCCGCGCTCATGGAGCGGAGATGACCCGTCCCCGCAGCAGGGGCACGCCGGCGACCACCCTTCTGATCGTCGCCATCCTCATCGGCCTTCTGATCGAGATCGTGACCGGCGCGTGGACCAACCCCTTCGTCCTCACCGAGCTCGGCGCGATCGAGCGAGAACGAATCCTCAACCACGGAGAATACTGGCGCCTCGTCAGCGCCATGTTCCTGCACGGCGACGGCACGATTCCCGGGACGCTCCTGCACCTGATGCTGAACCTCTGGGCCCTGTTCCAGCTCGGGTCTCTCTACGAGATGATGTTTGGAACGCGTCGGTTCGTCTGGATCTACTTCATCACCGGGATCGTCGCGTCGCTCACCAGCATGGTCGTCACCGGCGGCCCGTCGGTCGGCGCCAGCGGTGCGATCTTCGGTCTGCTCGGCGCATTCGTCTTCTCCGTCCGACGCTCACCGCGCTGGCGTCACGACCGCGTCGCACGCAGCGTCGTCAAACAGTGCGTATTCTGGGCGATCGCCAACATCGTCGTGCTCTCGCAGATCCCGAGGATCGACAACGCCGCGCACATCGGCGGTCTCGTCGCGGGACTGATCCTCGGATTCGTCTGGCCCCAACCCACGCCGCTGCCTCAACCACCCGGGGAAGTCGTGATCGACGTGCACCCTCACGACGGCTGACGCAGCACGAGCCGCAGATCCTGCGGCGCGAAAAGACGGTCGTTCACGGCGTGGATCACCCGCTGCAGCTCCGGCGGATCCGACTCCAGAATCGCGATCTTTGCCCCCTCGGGCAACTCGTGCACCGCGCGCACTTCCGCGATCTCGAATCCATGCTCGCGCGCGAGCACCGTCAGCGCGGCCGGATGCCGCGGTGCGATGTGCGTCGGATCGCGCCAGAAGTCGGATGCCGCGCCGAAAATCGACTCCGCGTTCGGCGTTTCGATCATGAGCAATCCGCCCCCGCGCAAAACGCGCGCGGACTCGCGAAAAAGAGCGAGCAGCGCGTCGATCGGCAGGTGCTCGACGACGTGCATCGCCAGGACGCTTCCCAGCGAACCATCCGGGATCATCGCGAAGCATTCAGGCACGCCCGCCAGCGCGACGTCGAGGCCGCGCTGCTGCAGATCGGCAACCGAGCGCTCATTCATGTCCACGCCCCGCGCCTCGATTCCGGCCTCGCGGCACGCCGCGAGGAACTCGCCACGGCCGCAGCCGACGTCGAGCACCGGTCGTTGACCCGCCACGAGCCGGACGTAGTGCATGACGTCGGTGCGCACGTGCGCCTCGCTCCCGCGCAGCGCATCTTCCAGGCGGCGGTACACGACGTCGGGAGAATGCGCGACGGCAGGATTCACCGCGTCGCGCACGCGAACGGCGACGGTCTCGATCTTCTGATCGAGCGCCGCGACCAAGGCGTCATTGCGCTTCGCCGCGATGACGGTCAATTCGCGCAGACGCGAGCTCTCCGCGGCCAGCGCGGCGGCGAGATCCCGCTGCAGCGCGTCGATATCCGCGCGCAGATCGCGGCGGACCGCCTCGACATCGTTTTGAATGTCGGAGAGGAGGTCGAGCAGGACGAGGTTGAAGTTCTTCTGGCGCTCGTCGTCCGGCTCGCTCGCGCGACGCACGAGTCGGCGGAGCCGCGCGAGGATCCACTCCTGCTTCGAGGCTCGCGGCGGGTAGCGGCGATCCTCACGCCACACCTCGCGCCAGCCATCCGCACCGGCGGGAGGAGCGTCGACGAAGCGATCGTCTGCCATGCGCGGAGGATACAACGTGGTGCCGGCGCCCCGCCGGCCGTCACGCAGGCCACTGGCCGGCCGCCGAGGCGGCGGCGCT